>CAYXCK010000065.1:0-7113 GCA_964463575.1 uncultured archaeon | reverse complement strand
AAGGACATAAGTTCCTTTCAGCTTGTTTCCATTTAGCCTAAATTTTATTTCCTTTTCGGTTCTTTTCAACAATTCATATTCCCCTTTGTCCCAGATTTTAACAATTCCTTTCCCGTAACCTTCTTCTATGACGCCCTCGAAGTCCATGTATTCTAGATCGTGATCTTCAACCTGAATTGCGAGTCTTTTTTCACCCTCATTAGGTAGACCCTTCGGTATTGCCCAGCTTTTTGCAACTCCATCCATTTCTAGACGGAGATCGAAGTGATGCTTTCTTGCAAAATGTTCCTGAACGCAAAACCTCACCATGGCACCTCCTTCAGCTTTAACTTGAAAGCCAAAAAGTTCACAAGAACGTGTAGAACAGGAGTAATAAGAATTCCAATGAGTATATCCAAGCTTGTAAAGAGAAACCAAAATGCGTTTGTTAATGAGGCAAAAGCTAAAGAAAAGAGGAGAAAAGTAAGTTGGTCTACTACAGGAAAGCTTCTCCCCCTCTCAAAGTTTAGCCTCCTCTTTATAAAGCTTCCAAAAAGATCGCCAAACATTGCACCGAATGACAAAGCGGTCACCAAAATTATGAAATCTCGGTAGCTCAACGCGGAAAAATACTGAAATTCAATAGCATTTTCAATCAGTCTTTGAACGTTTGCAACAAGAATTCCTCCTAAAATGCCTCCGAAAAAACCTGAAAAAGTTTTCCCATCTCCAAAAATTCTTTTTCCGTCTATGAAATTTTTTCCAAAATCCATGGGCTTTATGCCTCCTAAGATTACTGCAAAATTATTGGGAGTGTAGGCCGGAAGCAGTAGCCAGATGACTTTCAGAACTTCAAAGATCACATGCATTCCTCCAATCGCAATCTTTACAAGCCTTATTTCGCCACTCTTCAACTATGAAAGGTAATTTTTGTTTCAAATTGCCCCAATCTACTACATCATGGACTTCAAATTTGAGAAGTTTTAATGCAAAGGAATCGAGTTCTCTTACTTCCTTTTCGGAGTCGGGTGAGTAATTGCAGACACCGATGTTGTATGGGCAGCATTTACAACTGAAAGCCTCGCCTTTTAGGGCGGAGAGGAGGTCAGAAACATCATCAGGACCTTCAACTTTGCTGATATTTTTGAGAATTCTTTTAATGTTCTCTATAAATTCCTTGTCATATCCTCTACCTCTGAAGAAATGTAGACAGATTAAGTGATGCCCTCTTAGCTTGTGCATGAAAAAAAGCTTTTTTGGGACTAAAAATTTTTCTTGACCATTTTCGCAACATTTTTAACTTGCTTTAGAAAACTCATAATATGCTAATTGAAATTAGGTTTCATGGCAGAGGCGGCCAAGGGGTTGTAACTGCTGCGGACTTTCTTGCCATCGCTGGGTTCAAAGAAGGCTATTACACTCTTTCTTTTCCAACTTTTGGAGCAGAAAAAAGAGGCTCTCCAGTCGCATCTTTTTTGAGAATTTCCGATGAACCGATAGTTGTCAGAGACGAAATATACCATCCGGATTATGTGGTTGTCCTCGATCCGAGCATCTTTGAGGCAGTTAATGTAACTTCTGGATTAAAGGAGAGTGGAATGCTTATTGCGAACTATCCCAAAAGCTCAGAAGATTTGAAAGCTCTTCTGAAAACAAATTTGAAGGTTTTGACCATAAATGCTACGAAAATAGCGATGAAGATTCTCGGCAGACCTATAACCAACACAACTATGGTAGGGGCTTTTGCTGGAGCAACGGGACTTTTTAAGCTTGAAACTCTGAAAGAAACTGCTGAGGAGTTTTTTGAAGGTCCATTAAAAGAGAAAAACGTGCTAGCGATTGAGGAGGCGTATAGATATATGAGGGAGGTGTGCAGATGAAAATAAGACTAAACATTGGTGCAATTTCTGAACCCCTTCAGTCTGAACAATTCAAAACAGGTGACTGGGGTACGGAATGGTCTTTTGTTGACAGGGAAAGGTGTACAGGATGCAGAGTTTGTGAACAGTTTTGCCCTGATGGCTGCATAGAAGTTAAGGAAATCGAGGGAAAAGAAATTGCAGTTGTTGATCACAATTATTGCAAGGGTTGTGGTGTTTGCGCATCGGTCTGCAGATATGGTGCAATAAAAATGGAGCTCAAAGAATTGTTCAAAGTTGATGTGTGCTGAGGTGAGGAGATGAAGAAGGTTGTAAGGGGTTTCTATTCCGTCGCATACGCCGTAAAGCTCTGTAAACCAAACATTATATGCGCATATCCAATAACTCCGCAAACAGAAATTGTTGAAAATTTAGCGCTGATGTATGCGAATGGAGAACTCGAGAACTGTAAGTACATAACTGCCGAATCCGAGTTCGCTGCCGCGAGCATATTAGTAGGAGCATCTGCTGTTGGAGCGAGAACTTTTACGGCGACTTGTAGCCAGGGCCTAATTTTAATGAGTGAAGTCCTTTTCAATGCTGCCGGAATGAGACTCCCAATCGTTATTGTTAACACGAACAGAGCTCTTTCTGCTCCTTTAAGCATTTGGAACGATTTGCAGGATAGCATGGCCTTAAGAGATGCAGGGATAATTCAGGTTTACGTTGAAAATAACCAAGAAGCCCATGACATAGTACCGCAGGCTTACAAAATTGCCGAGGATAAGAGAGTCAGATTACCTTTTATGATTTGTATGGACGGCTACAAGCTTACACATGCCTACGAACCTGTCGATTTATTGGATCAAAACGTTGTCGACAGCTTTCTACCTCCCTATTCTCCTGAGGTTTATCTAACAACCAAAAAACCCTTTGCTTTTGGTTGCTATGCTCCACCGCATATATACATGGAATTCAGAGTTGCTATGCAGAGAGCTATGGAAAGGGCGAAGGAAATTATGGAGGAAGTATTTGTAGAGTGGGCAGAGGTATCTGGCAGAAATTGGGGAGGACACTTGGAAGTAGTTTATCCAGACTCGAAGGTCTTTGTTATAGCAATGGGTTCTATTGTTGGGCTATTGAGAAAAGTTGTGGAAGAACTTAGAAATGAAGGTATAAGTGTCGGTTTGGTTAAGCTTCGAACATTTAGACCTTTCCCAGTCCAGGAACTTAGAAAGTCTCTTGAAAATGCTGAGAAAATAATAGTAATAGACCGTTCTGTGAGTTTTGGATATGAAGGAAACCTCTCTATAGAGCTGAAATCAGCTCTTTATGGCATGAGTCCGGAAGTTATTTCTTTTATCGTAGGTCTTGGTGGGAGAGATGTCTCTAAAGATTTCCTTAAGGAACTTGTGAAGAATGCAATTCTTGGCAAAGAAAAAAGCGGATTTAAGGGATTCAAGGAATTTGAGGAGGTGATACCATGAGGTTTTTTGGACGCGGGCACGGAGCTTGCCCTGGTTGCGGTTTGGCGATTGCAGTTAGAAACGTTTTGGAAGCATTAGAGGGAAAGTGTTTTGTCGTAAATCCAACCGGATGCCTTGAGATAATAAGCTCTCAGTATGGTAGAAATGCTTGGGGCGTGCCTTATATTCATTCTCTTTTCGACAACGCTGCTGCAGTTGCCTGTGGAATATCAGAAGCTTTGAAAGTCTTGGGGAGGGAGGATGAAGGTAAAGTCGTCGTTTTGGCAGGAGACGGTGCTACTGCGGACATAGGTCTAACTCTTCATGGAATGTTCGATAGAAACCATGATGTTATCTACATTTGCCTTGACAACGAAGCTTATCAGAACACAGGTCATCAGCAGAGTGCTTTGACACCTTTAGGTGAGGCTACAACTACAACTCCGGCCGGAAAGCTGATGTTAGGTAAGATTGGTAGAAAGAAAGACATGGTGGCAATCGCACTGGCTCATGGCTCTCCTTATGTTGCAACTTCAAGCGCTGTTTTGCCTGCCGATATACGCAGGAAGGTTAAAAGGGCTGCGAAAATTGAAGGCGCTAAGTATATCCAGATTCATTGTCCCTGCGTCACTGGTTGGGGGATAGATGGTAAAGACGTTGTTAAGGTGGGTAACCTTGCAATTGAAACCGCACTGTATCCTATAGTAGAATTTGAAAATGGGAAACTTTTAACCGTTAGGAAAGTTAAGGAGAGGAAGCCTGTCGAAGAATATCTGAAGATACAGCGGAGGTTTAGACATCTCTTCACGAGCCCGGAGGGTAGAAAGGTTATAGAAGAAATTCAGAAGATAGCTGATGAAAATGCTCTCAGGTATGGGATAGATTTAAAGAAATAATTTTTGACGATAAATTTATATTGCGAAAGAAGAAAAGGAGTTTATTATGTATGCTAGAATAAAACTTCGAGACACCGTTAGAGTTCCTCCCTCAAAAATAGGCGACGATCTTGAGAAAACGATTGAATCATTGCTTTGGGAACAGTTCGAAGGACGATTGGATAAGGAATATGGTATTATCATAGGTATTGAAAGTATTGAAGAAATTGGTGAGGGCAGAATAATCGAAGGTGATGGGGCGATTTATTTTGATGTTACCTTCAACGCAATATGTTTTAAACCTTATTTACAGGAGATAGTGGAAGGAGAAGTTGTGGAAGTCGTCGAGTTTGGTTGTTTTGTTTCCATTGGCCCGATGGATGCCCTTCTCCATATGAGTCAAATCACAGACGATTATATGGTATTTGATGAAAAAAATAAGAGGCTTGTTGGGAAGGAAACAAAGAAAACGATTGCGGAAGGAGATTTTGTCAGAGCGAGAATTGTTTCTTTAAGTTTGAAGGAAAGAGAACCTGAAAAGAGTCGAATCGGTCTTACCATGCGCCAACCCTGGCTTGGAGCTTTGAAGTGGATTGAGGAAGATATAAAGAAAATAAAAGGTGAGGGAATTGGCTGAACTTGCTTGCAGAAGTTGTAAGCTAATAACGAGCAATACAATAGTTTGTAAAGGTTGCGGTTCTTCAGATCTAACGAAGGACTGGTATGGCTACGTGATAATTTTGGATCCAGAGAAAAGCGAAATAGCGAAAAATCTTGGTATAAAGAATCCAGGGAAATACGCTTTGAGGGTCGATTGATGATAAAACTTCCAGAATCGCTTAGATGCGAGCTTTCGAGACCCTATGGAAGGATTTACAGGGATGGAGAAAGGATTTTCGATAGAATAGAGGAGGTAAAAAAATGCTCGAAATTCGCCTGCGTTGGAGATCTGGTGAGTAGATGTGCTTTTTTAGCAAACCTTGAGCCGGACATAGTAGTAATAGACGGCAAAACATTAAGAGAAAAAGAGATTGATTTTAAGCTACCTGAAAGCTATGAAAGAATTTATGCTAGAAATCCCGCAGGTTTTATAACCTCAGATCTGGTGAGGGCTTTGAGAAGAGCAGTAGAAATGGCATTGAGTAATAGGAAGATCGCTGTTATCGTTGATGGTGAAGAGGATCTGGCAGTTATTCCATTATCTCTTCTCATGCCCGAAAGCTCGCTTATATGCTATGGGCAACCTGGAGAGGGTGTTGTTGCATTGGTAGTTGATGAAACGCTCAGGATGATAGTGCTAAAACTTCTTAAGCAGATGCTCGTGCTTGAAGAGGACGAAGAAATAAGAAGGTTGGGGTGATGGGATGGAAATAAAGATTGAGGCGGAAAGATATAATCCTCTACTTCGGAGGAGAGAGGTCCATTTCAGGGTAAAATTTGAAAACAAAACTCCAACAAGAGGAGAAGTAAGGGAAAAGCTGGCCGGATTGATGAACGCTGAGCTTGACAGAATAGTTGTGCAGTACATAAAGACTGAGTTTGGGAAAAGAGAAGCGAAGTGTTATGCAAAAATTTACGACAGCGCGGAAGATTTGAAAAAAATCGAAAATGAATACGTGCTTGTCAGAAACTTCCCAGAACTTAAGAAGAAAGAAGAAAAAGCTCAGGCGAGTTGAGGGATATGAAAGAGTGTGTCAGCAGATTTTACGAAATAAAGGGAGAAAAAGTCATCAGGAAGAGAAGATTTTGTCCAAGATGCGGTGAAGGGGTGTTTTTGGGGGAGCATAAAGACCGACTGACCTGCGGAAAGTGTGGATACACTGAGTTCAAGAGATGAATGTTCTCGGAATCGAAGGTACCGCTTGGAACTTAAGTGTTGCCATTGTTAATGAGGAAAAAGTAATAGCAATGGTGAGTGATGCTTACATTCCGAAAGAGGGAGGAATACATCCAAGAGAAGCTTCCCAGCATCATGCTGAAGGAATGCCAATTCTTTTGAAGAAGATCTTTAGCATCTTTCCAAGAGACAAAATTGATGCGGTGGCGTTCTCTCAAGGTCCTGGTCTGGGACCCTGTTTGAGAGTTACAGCAACAGCTGCTAGGCTACTGTCGCTAAAACTTTCAAAACCCCTTGTCGGAGTAAATCATTGTCTTGCTCACGTGGAAATTGGAAGATGGATGACAGGAGCGAGAAATCCGGTAACCCTTTATGTGAGTGGAGGAAACAGCCAAGTTATTGCAAGAAAAGGGGGCAGATACAGGGTTTTTGGCGAAACCCTTGATATAGGAATTGGGAATGCTATAGACAAGCTTGCTAGGAAGTTTGGTCTCCCTCATCCAGGAGGACCAAAAATAGAGGAGTTGGCGAAGAAAGGGGGGAAGTATTATTCGCTTCCTTATGTGGTAAAGGGGATGGATTTTTCTTTTAGTGGACTTTTAACTGCTGCTGAGAGACTCATAGGCAAGGCTAGGTTTGAGGATATTGCCTATAGCTTCCAGGAGACAGCCTTTGCAATGCTAACTGAAGTTACGGAGAGAGCTATGGCTTATTTGGGATACGATGAGATGCTTTTGGTTGGAGGTGTTGGGGCAAATGAAAGGCTGCAAAAAATGCTTAGGGAAATGTGCGAGGACAGAAATGCGAAGTTTTTCGCTCCCCCAAAACAATACATGGGGGATAATGGGGCGATGATAGCTTATACTGGTCTTTTGATGCTAAAAAATGGTCAGCAAACGTCTTTGGAAGAATCCACTGTTAAACCAAATTTTAGGATCGAGGAAGTTCCAATAACTTGGCCTTAATTTTTGTTAGAACGTTATCTTCTCCAACCCATTCATCAAAATGAACGAAATTTCCACTCACTTTTTCGGCGGCGCAACCCTTTTTGCAACCACTTATACATACGATGAGATCGGCATTGTTTGAATAAAAAA
>CAYXCK010000064.1:2245-7173 GCA_964463575.1 uncultured archaeon | reverse complement strand
GCTGGCTTCAAGGCATCATTACAGAAAGGATATCCAAGAGGACTTCAGCCCAAAAACGAAGCTTGAGTGGGTTGTGACAATTGCGGATAAGGTTTCAGTTCTTGAAAGAATGCCGTTTTTTATCGGCAAAGAGTTTTCAGAAGTTTACGGCTGGATGCTTGAAAAACTAGACGGATATCTCACCCCCGAAGACAGAAAAAAGATATCGGAGCTAAAAGAATACGTTGAGGGAAAAAGGTCGGGAGTTAGCGATGTAACTCTTCTGCCTCTAGACTTAAAAAAGATCGAGGAAATAGACGAGCTGGTTTTCAGTCCGCAAAAAGTATTCGAAGCAGAACCCGAAATCGGTATTCTATGCCTAGAAATCGCTGGAATCCAAAAATTTGTAACCGCATCGGATTATCGGAAATATATATCCGGGGCAAGTACACTTCTGGAAAACGTGTTACAGGAGGTTAGAAGATATCTCGAGGATCTTTTTGCCCCCGAAAATGTCATCTACGCAAAAGGCGGTTCACTTCTCGCAATTATTCCTAGTAGCTACTATCAGGAGGTAAAACAGCGCATTCTTGAACTCTTTGAGGGTAGAACAATAGTCGCACGTGCAAAGCTTCCGAACAGCCAGGCCTTCTCCTATACCCTCAGCGAGATAAAATACGGTCCAGAAGTTTGCCAAAAAAATAAAGAACTGATTGATAAGAGGAACTTTGGAGCATTAGTTTCGAGAACTCTCAACTTTCTGGAGGAGGACAGGAATTATCTAAATATCGGAAGTGAGGAAAGAATAAAGAGCGGGGAAATCTGCAGGTCCTGTTACGAGTATAAGGGTGAAGAGCTAGAAATAGTTGATGAGGAGGAAGTCAAAATATGCAAACGCTGCAAACTGGTTATAGAGGAGCACAAAAAGGTGAAACAAGCATTAGCCTTTTCCGTGAACTTTGAAAAACCAGAAGTGAAAAACTTTGGCGAGATTAAAAACGAATTCTGGAGCAGACTCCTGCGAAGTTTTCAAGAAAAGCTCAAGAATAGCAGTGTGGTTGCAGCCTTGCGTTACAAGGGTGTGAATGAGGTCATATTCAGGTTAGTTGAATCCTGGAATCATCTGGGCA
Organism: uncultured archaeon; assembly: GCA_964463575.1. Classification (GTDB taxonomy): domain Archaea; phylum Halobacteriota; class Archaeoglobi; order Archaeoglobales; family Archaeoglobaceae; genus WYZ-LMO2. Next base: position 6,064 of record CAYXCK010000064.1, on the reverse strand, counting down.
GGCAACACTTCTCCTTTGACAGTTACGAAGACAGGGTTTGGGATGTTGCTTTTGTAAAAGGTGATGGAGATAACTTCGGTAAAACAAAGGAAAAGTCATCTTCTCCAAGTCTTTTTAGGGAATTCTCGAAGACTTTTGAAGAAGTTATTGAAGGGTCAATCGTCGAAGCATTCTCGGATATGCTCATAAAAGAGCTTGAAGTGTTTAATAAGTGGCTGGAAGTCAGAGGGAATTCAAGGACAAGCTATCAGCTGGAAATACCCTTCGACGTTATTTACATCGGAGGCGACGACTTCCTCATTGTGATGGATTCCGCTTACATCTTTACATTCCTGAAGAGCTTTAAAGCAAACGTGCAGAAAATGCTCGGAAAGAAGACTGATAGATATTCGAAGGAGCCATACGAGCCACTTTCAATAGTACCTCTTGGGGTATCGATAGGTATCGCCATTGTGAAGAGCAGGGCCCCGATAGGCTCAACCCTGAGGACCCTTGAGTTCATGGTAAAAAAGGCAAAAGATAAGTCGAAAAGCGATAAAAGGCCCTTTGGAAGCGAGATCTACGTATACATGCAGAAGTTCGAACAGATTCCAATGACAGATGAGGTCGAGGCTTTGATGGATTATACTTCATTCCCGATGAGCGGGGAGGAGTTTGAGAAATTCGTTGAAGATCTCAAATTCTTTGCGAGCAGGAATGTATCTCCAAACTGGATAAAAAGAGTTTTTGGAAGAGCAATACCTGAGGACAAGACCGAGGCATGCATAAATCTGCTGTTTAAGATGGCAAGAACCAAAAAGGAGACTCCTGAATACGAAATGCTAAATAAAATCTACGAGATACACGGAAAATTCGTGAATTCTGTTAGATACAGGCACATAGATCTTTCAAACGCTCTAAAAGCGCTTACGGAGAACGTGGAGGAGAATTTAAAGGTGGAGACAGCCAAAATTTTGCTGGGTGGTTGATATGAAGTGGCACGGGGACATTGATGTAAAGCTGAAGATCAAGTCTCTGAGAGTCGGGGGACTTGAGCCGGAGGAAGATGTGGATCTAGGTACAGTTCCTGCCGAATACACGGCAAGCAGCATAAGGGGGCTGCTGCGAAAAGCAGCAAAGAGAGTTTCGAGCTCTCTTGGAATTAAAGGCTTTGATAGAGAGATCTTTGGCGATGTAGACAGTGAGGGGAGAATCCAGATAATTGTAAAGTACGTTCCAAAATCCGGGAAGGAAAAAAGATACGGAATAAAGATAGATCCGAGCACAGGCTCGGTCAAGAGTGGACATCTCTTCTCATACAACTTCCTAACCCTAGATGAGCTTTATTTCACCATCAGACCGCTTTTAGGACTTAAAGAGGATGAGGCAAAATTCCTTTTCTACGCACTCAATTATCTCAGGTACGAAACCTTAGGCGGGTTCGGTTCCAGGGGTATGGGGCTTATTGAGGACGTGGAAATCTGCGAGGATTTTCTTAAATTTGTGGGGGTAAAGAAATGAGGGTCTTTTTAGTTGAAATGGAAACTTTAGAACCCGTTGTGATTGCAGCCAAGAAGGGAAAGTCAAGGTTCGTGGAAGGTTTGAAGTACATTCCGGCATCCTCAATAGCGGGAGCAATTGCGAGAAAAGTTGTCCTAGAAAATTCCAGGAAATCCGTGGGAAACTGCAGGGATTTAGCCAGTTTGAATAGAACACCGGACTGCGCAAACTGTACCGAAAATTGCCTGTACAGAAGACTTTGGATTGATAGGAAAGTAAAGATTACAAACGGCGTCTTGGGAGAATGGGATCTAAGCAGTCCGGGAATCTCGAACCTTCAGACAGTATGTGAGCCGAGATTAAAGCATTCGAAAGACTCTAAAATGGACTTTTTGCTCGAACTTCTGCTTGAGAGAATGGTATGGCTTGGAAAAGCAAATGCTGGTAAAATAAAGAATATAACCGAAATTGGGTACAAGAAGACTCCATCCACATACAATGGCAGAGATTTTGCAGAAATCAAAACCATCCAGTTTACAAGGGTTACGATAGATGAAAATTTCAGGACTTCAAAGGAGGGGCAGCTTTACAGTTTTACCGCAATGGGGGCAAAAAATAGACTCAGATTCATGATCCACTGCGATGAGGAATTTAAGGATCATTTGAATGGAGAAATGAAAATCGGAGCCTGGAAATCGAGGGGCATGGGGCTTGTTAAGACGAAGATCATTAAAGAGATCTCGCAGGAGAATTATGTAAGGAAAAGGAGCGAAGAAATAAATATAGGCTTTCAGAAGATTGCGGAAATACTCGGCGAAGCGGGACTCGATGGCTATTATGGAACTTATACCTACCTTACGGACGGAACAAAGAAAATCGAAATAGCTCTCAAAAAACTGGGGCTTGAGATAGCATTTCAGGCAGAGAGAATTCGAAAAATTATAAGATACGAGAGAAATGGGACAGAAAGCTTATTTGTTTCGGTAAACACCGTTTCTGCAGGATCCGCTGCTGTATTTAAAACAAAAGAGCCTGAAAGCATCTCACAAAATCTGGCCAACCTAGAATTGAATATTTTTGATTGTCCATGGTTTGACTGGGTGTTTTTCAACCACCCAGTTCATTTTGAAAAAAGCGTTTTGAAAGGGTGAGGTGTATGGCTGACAAATTTGGTATGGCCTGCGAGCTTTTGAAGGACATAGATGTTGGAGAGGAAGAAAAAGAGGAGAAAAAAGAGAAAGAGGGAAAGATAACGAAGAGTTTTCTTAGAAAGGTCTACGAACTCCTAAATGAGGCGGAAGGAAAAGAGGATTATATAATCTCGGTAGGTTACATGGTTGCGAGGAGAGCGGCCGAAGCTAAAAAAGAGAAAGAGAAAAAGGAAAAAAGGGAAATAAAAGTAGAGGATATAGATGTAGTTAAATTCTTCAAACGACTGGAAAGATTTTTATCAGAAAAACTGCAAGGAGACTGGAATAAAATTAGAGGGGAACTGAGAGGCATACTTGAACAGACAATCAAAATCTACTATATTAAAGCCGAGCTGGGTGAAGAAGTATGCAAGAGGCTTTAAAAAACAGGTATGTCCTTTTGTGTTCTCTAAAGACACTCTCACCGCTCCACATCGGCTCAGAAAAAGCCCTAGGCTTCGGAGTGGATAATCCGATTATAAAGATTAAAAGGAATGGGAAAGAAATACCGGTTGTTCCGGGGTCAAGCATAAAGGGCGTGCTTAGAGCGCACTTTTACAGACTGGCGAATTCAGGAGTATTGGATAAACTCGGATACACAGTATTCAAGGGGAACTTGGAAGAATTTGAGAAAGAATTCTCCAGAAGCGATGAGAATGAAAAAAAGAAGAAATTCAAAGAACTCGGAACACTTGAAAAGCTTTTTGGAATCTCTGGCCTAGCATCTCCTTTAAGGATTACCGATGCAGAACCCGAGGAAGGGAAATGGAGTATAGGAACGAGAACGCATGTGAAAATAGACCCAAAAACGGATAGGGCAGAAAAGGGAAAGCTGTTCACAGTTGAATTCGTTGAGGGTGTATTTAAATTCAAAATAGTCTTCGATGAGCTTGCAAGCGACTACGATGATGTGAACAGGTTCTTCCACGAGTTTTTCTATCCTTTGCTCAAAAACGGAATTGAGCTCCACTTTGGAGGAATGAAATCAAGGGGCTACGGGCTTTGCGAGCTGAAAATCGAGAAAGCTTTGAAGTTCTCAGCTCAGGGACTTGCATTGGGAGAGGCTGAGGAATTGAGGTGAGAAAATGGCAGATTTCAGCAAGTATTCAATTCTAATTTCCGTCAGTGGGACAATAACGGCTAAAAGTCC
>CAYXCK010000064.1:0-2145 GCA_964463575.1 uncultured archaeon | reverse complement strand
CAGAAGATTCTGCTAATGATGATGCAAAATAGAGATGTCGATGATCTGCTAAAGGAGATCTTTGGTGGTTCTGAAGAAAGTGATAAAGCTTCAGCAGTTCTGTTTCATGAAATGAAGATGATCAAAGGCAGGATGTCTGAAAGGAAGCATATAGCGATAAATCCAGAAACATGCGGTGTGAGTAATCTATTTGATGTCGAATGTGTGATGGATGGAACAGTTTTTGAAGGAAAAATACTTTCAGCTCGAAATCTGAACCCCAAAGCTCTGGGTTTGATAAAGATCGTGATGGACATCGCAAAGCTCGGCTTCGGAAGACTTGGAGGATTTAAAAGCAGGGGGTATGGGGAAGTCGAGATTGCGGTCAGAGAAATTGTCCTTGTCTTCCCCGGAAAAGATATTAAGGATTTAAGAGATGGCTTCAGCGTGGAAAACCTTATTCCGGAGAAATTTGGTTCGATAAAAGTGAAAGCTTGGGATTCAGAATTATCTGTCGATGATGGGAAGTTCAAGGCAGAGATTAGAGAGAATCCCTATTTGGGTGTGGAGGTAAAGATTGGAAAGGAAGAGGTAGCAAAGTTTCTGGATTCGATGCTGAAAATGGTGAAATTATGAGCTATTACGACTTTGTTCCCGTTGATTCAACTTTAAGAAAGGTTTCTTACCCCGATAGCAGGCTTAAATACAACAACATGTACATAATAAGACCCACTTTTAGAGCAAAAACTGACCTGCACGTTTCAAGTGGCAAGAAAAAGCTTGTAAAGAGAGGAAGCAGGTTTGAAATTTTACTCCAGCACTATAGGAACTCGAATGGAATTCCAGTTATTCCTGGCTCAAGCTTCAAGGGGGCTGTTTCAAAGAACTTCTTAGCTTTATGCGGCAGTGCAGAGATGACGGCAAACCTATTCGGGGCCGCGAAAAAAAGAGCCGTGATATCAAAGCTTTTCTTTTCAGATCTGATTCCAGAAGGCAATGTTAAAATTCGGGAAGTTGAAGTCTTGAGGCAGTGGAAGCCTCAAAGTAGTATGAAGGGACACGTAAAGTTTTACATTGGCAGGTCGCCAAAAACAAAAAGGTACGGGCTAGTGGAGTGTATTCCATCTGGCACAATCATAAGGGGAAAGATAAACGGTTACAATCTGAACGATATCGAGCTCGGAGGTCTACTGGCATCTATGGGTTATGGAATCGATAAGGCAGTATTCAAGATAGGCTACGCGAAACCGCAGGGATTTGGACAGCTTGAGCTGGTCAAAGTTGAGCTTTATGAAATCTTATTCGATTGGATGAGTTTCAGGGAAATCCAAAAAGATCCTGAAATCTTTTTTAGAGAATTTCATGAGAAATTCGAAAAAAGAATAAAAGATTACGCCCAAATAATCTTCAGGGGGATTTAAATGCTCGAAAAGGTTAAGGAGTTCCATGAAAGGCTTCCAGAGTTCACCAAAAATGAAGAAATTGCAGCCAGACTGCATAAGGTGGTCGAAGAGACATTCAGAACCGCATACTATGATCTCATGACCGCGAGAGATCAGAAGGAAGTTTTGAAGGACTGTATCTGCTCTGCAATGGTTGATGAAAGAGTTTTCGAGAAGGTTAGCCTCGATGAGGGCATAAAAGTGGCGGAAAAAATAGCAGAAGAAATTCTAAAATTGACTGGAAAGGATCTCAACAACTTCAAGAAATTTGGCGAACTTTACATAAAGTGGAACACCGTAAAAAATTTAGAAAAAGAGCTCTCAAAGCAGGGATTGGATTTTAAAAAAACTAGGCGTTTTAATTCGAAGAAAGAATAAAAACAAAACAAATTGATACCTTTTTTCTCCACAACATCACAGAGGGAAGTCTAAGTTTTTCAGAATTAAACATAGATTATGCTCTGCTATCTCAACGAGGTTGAGCTGAAATACTTACGTTCAGCTTCAAGCAAAATTCTGGTTCCAGATGGTTGAAAAAGGATTGCAATTTCAATCCCCGTTTTCAGGGAATCCGATTGTTAGATCTTGGCAAAAGTCATTGAGCATGCGAAGAGGATGACTTTCAATCCCCGTTTTCAGGGGACTTGTTTTGTTAGGAAACTAAACAATTAATAATTTCCCCCCACTCTGTGTATCTTTCAATCCCCGTTTTCAGGGGACTTGT
>CAYXCK010000063.1:6165-7258 GCA_964463575.1 uncultured archaeon | reverse complement strand
TAAGATATAGATTTCAAAGAGATGCAGGCCAAAGTGCTCTCCAAACTTTTATATAAAGCTTCATCCTTTTCTCACGGCACCTCTCTTTAATTTCAACAATTATCTTCGGGATCCTTGCCAAAATGTATTTTAAGCCGAACATTGATGGCTTTTCATTCGAACTATCATGCATTCTCCTTTGAGAATTCCATAAAGTCATCAATGGGAATGATTTAAGATTTTGGTAAAATTTTCTTAAAATTTTTGATAAATTTTTTGTAAAAATTCCATTGCTCTTTCGTGAGCACGTGAAATTCAAATGGTGAATCGAAAAATTCCTTCGTTAGCTTTCCAAAGATTTCGAGCTTTTTTTCTCTCTTCCTGAACTCATCGGAAACAATTGCAATATCAATGTCGCTCAGGCCAATTGAAAAATTCCCTTCGACGACCGAGCCGTAAAGGTAAACTTCAGCATCAGCTACCTCTCTGGCTACGATCTCCTTTATCCTTTCGAGGTTTTGGTTCAGATCATCAAAATACCTTCTCCTTCTCTCATAGACTTTCTTCAGGAATTCCATAGGATTTCCCTCAGCTTTTTGTAGAGCTCTAAAGCTTCCTCAACCTCCTCCTTTTTGAACTCCTCAGGCAAATATCTTGAAGTTATGTAGGCGAACTCCAGATTTCTCAAGGAGATCCAGTACCTTTCCACAAAATCTTCTATTTCCTCTTTTTTAAAAACGTTCGAAAGATCGCTGAGCAATCTTCTCAAACTATGTGTTCTCTCATAGTATCCGAAAAGATCAAGAATTTTAGCCTTAATCATCAGCTGACAAGCTTGTTCTAAATGAAACATTGCTAAATCGTAATCACCTCTCCTTAAATCTTCCAAAGAATCTCTCATGAATCCTTCTGCTCTTCGAAGCAAAATTTCTATTTCTTTTTTCATAAAATAAATCTGTTTTGTTTAAGCTTATAAGGATGTGGTCAATTTTTGGATTCTTTTTATGTATCTTTAAGCCGCATATTAAAACTGAACCGAAAAATTTTATGAACTTTATTAGCAAAAGCGCTATGCTCGATGATGTTCCGAAAAGAAAAAAATATCCAATGCTTT
>CAYXCK010000063.1:2751-6065 GCA_964463575.1 uncultured archaeon | reverse complement strand
CCCAAAAATGGCAATTTCCTTTTGCTCCATTTTCCCTACAAATGCCTAGATTTTATAATTTTTGTTCCAGTTTCTGTTTCAACTATTTTTGCCAGAATGATACCAAAATGATTTAAATTTCCACAAATCTTTTCACGAATCTTCTGTACCAGTTCTCCCACTCTGCAGAGGTTAGTATGTGAATTTCAAATGGATGCAGTCCGAAATGCTCTCTAATCTTCTTATAGAGCTTCATTCTTTCCTCTTCTCCAGCACTATCACAAAGCACCACAGCTACATCCACATCGCTCATCGGCTCATCCTTGCCTTCGATGACGCTGCCGAAGACATAAACGGAAACCAATCTGTTTCCAAAAACCTCCTTTGCAAGATCCTTAATTCGTCGGACATTATCCACATAATTCCTCCTCATTTCCCTGAATTTCCTTACGATCTCAATCTGAATATCGGTTAGCTTAGCCATTTTCCAAACACTTCCTTAAACTCCTCAAGAACTTTTAGGGCTTTTTCTGCACTTTTATGACTGTACTCCTTTCCAAGATATCTCGTGGTTATATAAGCTTCTTCAAGCAAATCAAAATATTCTGCATATTTTTCGTAGAATATCATGGCGTCTTCAGCTATCTTGGAGAGCTCCTCGAATAAGACACTGATTCTATGTGTTTTTGGATAATCGCCAATTTCTTTTGCCAAAATATATTTTATGTATAGCTGAATAGCCTGCTCAGCGAAAAGAAGTACGAAGCGTGGCTTTTCCTTAAGAGCTTCGATAGCTTTCTTCTCAAAGTACTCGGCATTCTCTTTTAAGAATTCCATAAAACCTGTTTAAGGCGATGATTTATAGATTTTGGTTTAAATTTTTCTTAAAATTTTTGATAAAAAATTATTGTAAAAATTTTACTGCCTTCTTTTAAGCACATGAAATTCGCTGACCATCTCTCCGCCCTGAAGGGTGAGACTTCATTGAGCTTTTTATCTTTATTCCAAAAATTCATCCGAAACTACTAAAACATCGATGTCGCTGAAACCTATCGAATAGTTGCATCAACAACAGAAGCGTGGAGATAATTGTGTGCATTGGCAACCTTCTTACAACTGAAAGCCTCGCCCTTCAGGGTGGGAAGGAGGTCAGTCTCGTTAGGTCTTCATTCATTTTTTCAAAATATATTTTTCTTCTTTCGTAGACTTCTTTCAAGAACTCTATAGTAAAGTTCCAATGGTTCTTCAACCTTCTTTTTATAAGGGTGTCCCAGAAAACCCAGAGCTTTAGCTCTGGGAATGGGGCAAAAGCTTCGTAGCACTAGACATGCTAGTGACAAGACCTTCAACGCAGACGTAGCAGAGCATTCAACATCCTCATGTCCCTGAGTCCAGCGGAAGGGGTAATGGGCCAAAGAGCTGCCGGCGTTAAACCCTTGAAAAGAGGGAATGTAGTCCCAAACTTTCTCGCTTTGGCTGGAACTCCTTCAGGGCAGGGGTCAGCTAAACATATCATTTTTTCTTTTGAATCTATTTCATTCAGAATCCCGTGTCTCGCGAACATCTAATAGAATTAGGAGAATGCATAACCTTTGATCTCGCATCTACGAATAGCGCATCAAGGTTCATCGGAAATTCCGCTAAAACACATCGTTTTTCTGGAAAAAGAATGGGTCCGGAGGGATTTGAACCCTCGACCGCCCGGTTATGAGCCGGGCGCTCTGACCAGGCTAAGCTACGGACCCCTTGAAAAAAGTTTAGGAAAAATGTATTTAAGGGTTTCGCTCACTGAAGCATTTTTGCAACAAAAAAGCTCAATAGAAAGGATGATGAAGGGGCGAAGAACCAGTTGAAGATTATTCTCTTAAGCGTTTCAACCCTTACAGCTTTCATCCCTTTCAAAAATCCCACGCTTGCTATTCCTCCGATCATTGCATATGTCGTTGAAACTGGCATTCCGATTGTTGTGAACCCAAGAACAGCTATACCAGTACCAAGGTGTGCTGACAACCCAGATCTTGGATCTAGTGCAGTTATTCCCTTGCATACAGTTTCGATGACTCTTCTGCTCAACAGAATTGCCCCCAGACAAAGAAGAGCAGCACCAAAAATCGTCAAACTGGTCTTTTCAGCCACACCTGCATGTATAACTGGTGCCATTGCGGTTGCGAGTTCATTGGCTCCAGTATTGTAGGCTATAAGGATAGCGGAAATTAAAATCATCGCCTTGAGAATCCTATCAATGGCTACGAACGAAAAAGTTCTGAGAATTCTCTCCAGCAGAAGGAATATCGAAACTGCAACAATTCCAGCAATCGCTGGAGATATTATCCAAGACAGGAGGATTTTGAAAAGAGTGGAAAAGCTTAAGCTGGCTCCATAAGCAAAAGCTGAGCCCGCAAGACTTCCAATGATGACCTGATGTGTTGAAACTGGAAATCCGCGAAAGTTCGAAGTTACAATCATCGCTGCAGAAATTCCCATTGCAACAGCTGAGATTTCCGGATTCAGTTCAACGAAATCCTCTCCCACAGTTTTCATGACTTTGTCTCCTTGGGCAAAAAGACCCAGAATGACTAAGATGAAGAGGATAAAAGTCGCCTCTCTCAAACTTATAATCCTGCAACCGATGCATATTCCGAAGGAATTGGAAGTATCGTTTGAGCCGATGCTGAAGGCTATTAGCAGAAAGGCGGTGAGTGGAGCTAATTCGAGCATATCATAGGCTGAGGACTATAATTTGAAGCATGTCCATCGCTTCTTCGGCAACATCGCTTATGCTTTCGAGTGAATCTATGAACCTTGAAATGAAATGGCCATCCCAGTAACTGACATCCATTTCCTTAAGCCTTTCGTACACCGCGAACCTTATGTTGTCAGCCTCCTTTTCCATCATTCTGACAACCACAACCCCTTCCCTCAGCCTTTCGAAGTCTTTCAAAAAACTAGTGAAGTTCTTCGCTAGAACGCTGCAGAGCTTTATGTTCATCTCTAGGAGTAACTCTATTTCCCTTATTTCCAGAAACTTCATGTCATCTATCTTCTGAAAATTCATCGCGCTCTCTTCGGCCATGTTGAGTATTTCATCGACTGTTTCAACAAGCCTGAAAACGTTCGGCCTTATGTATGGAAGAAATGCACCCCTGTATATTTCTTGCATTATGCTCCTCCTTATCTCATCTGAATCCCTTTCAAGCCTGAAAACTTCTTCAAGCAAAGCCTTGTTCCTTTCATCAACTGCCTTTTTTAGAATTTCGCAGCATGAAAAGGCAAGGGATAACATCTTCGCGATCCCGTTTATCACCCTCTCTTCAGCTTTCATAGCAATCTCCTGA
>CAYXCK010000063.1:0-2651 GCA_964463575.1 uncultured archaeon | reverse complement strand
TAGGGATTGCGAATTCCTACAACACAATTGTCCCTGGACACATGACGCTCGACAAGATAACCCAGGCAGTCAAAGAGGGAATATGTTCAGCTGGAGGAGTCCCCTTCGAGTTCGGAATTCCCGGAATTTGCGATGGAATAGCGATGGGCCACAGGGGGATGTGCTATTCCCTTCCATCGAGAGAGCTAATAGCTGACTGCATAGAGTCAATGGTTGAAGCGCATGCCTTCGATGGCCTCGTTGTTGTAGCGAGCTGCGACAAGATAGTTCCCGGAATGCTCATGGCAATGCTCAGGCTAAACATTCCCGCAATCGCCGTTACAGGCGGGCCAATGCTTTCCGAAAGGGTTAAAGGGGAAAAAGTTTCAATAAAGGATGCATTTGAAGCTGCGGGCCTTTACAAGGCGGGAAAAATTAGCGAGGCAGAACTCAAGCTGTATGAAGACTTCTGCGCACCATACTGCGGAAGCTGCCAGGGGCTTTACACGGCAAACACTATGCAGATTCTCACCGAAACTTTGGGCCTTTGTTTGCCCTACTGCTCAACATCTCCCTGCGCATCCTCGAGGAAGCTCAGGATTGCGAAGATGAGCGGGATGAGGATTGTTGAGCTCGTAAAACAAAACATAAAGCCGCTGGATTTCATAAACGAGAAGTCCTTTGAGAACGCGATAACCATGGACATGCTGATTGGGGGATCAACGAACACCGTGCTTCATCTTCCTGCAGTTGCTAGAGAAGCGGGGATAAAGCTGAGCCTTGATAAGTTCGATGAAATAAGCCGCAGAACGCCGCACATAGTTTCACTGGATCCCGCCAGCAGGGATACGGTTGCTGACTTGGACGAAAGCGGAGGTGTGCCGATGATAATAAGGAAGGCGAGGAAATATTTCAGCAACGAGATGACTGTTAGCGGAAAAAGGCTCTTTGAAATCGCTGAAACGGCTGTTTTGAGGGGAAGGGATATTATAATGGCGGAAAAGCCTTACAGAAGCGAGGGGGGAATTGCAATTCTTAAAGGCAACCTTGCGGAAAAAGGCGCTGTGGTTAAAGCTTCAGCCGTCAGGGAGGACATGCTCAAATTTAAAGGGACTGCAAAGGTCTTCGACAGCGAGGAGCTGGCTTTGAAGGCGATATTGAACAAAGAGATTTCCGAGGGAGATGTGGTTGTGATCAGGTACATGGGCCCCAAGGGTGCTCCAGGAATGCCGGAAATGCTTCTCCCCACCGCAGCCATCGCTGGACTGGGGCTTCAGAGGGTTGCTCTGATCACAGACGGGCGCTTCAGCGGGGCAACAAGGGGCCCATGCATAGGCCATGTTTCGCCTGAAGCGATGGAAGGCGGGAACATAGCGCTCGTAAAAGATGGGGATGAGATAAGCATAGACATCCCGGCGAGAAGGCTTGAGGTGAATGTCAGCGATGACGAGCTTGCGGAAAGGAGGAGAAAATGGAAGCCTAAAATGAAAGAGCTCAAAGGATATCTTGCGAGATATTCAAGGCTGGTGGGCTCAGCGGATGAAGGAGCTGTTTTCACCTGATTTTTTTGAAACCTTTTCCTATGAAGTATATCTCAGCGCTGCTCTTCCTTGAAGCCTTCGGACTGTGGAATTTTTTGAAGGAGAAGAAGGGCTTCAGATCATCGTAGAATTTCCTTATTTCCTCTCCCTGAAAGACCTTAACCAGAAAATTTCCTTTCGATCTTAGGACTTGCTGGGCGATTCTAAAGCTTGCCCTCGCAAGCTCTATGGATCTAAGGTGATCTATTGTCCATATACCCGTTATCTTCGGCGATGCATCGCTCATGACAACATCGAAGCTGTCGCTTATTTCCAGAAGGGCCTTTATCAGCCCCTCGTCTGTTATATCCCCCTGTATGAAGGTGACACCCTCCAGCCTGTCCATCGGGTTTATGTCCACCGCGACAACCATGGCTCCGAGCTCCACCGCAACCTGGCTCCAGCCTCCGGGACTGGCGCCAAGATCGAGGACTAGGTCGCCCTTTCTTATTAGCTTAAATTCCTTGTTCATCTGCAGAAGTTTGAAAGCAGCTCTGCTCCTGTAACCGAGCTTTTTGGCTTCCCAGTAATAGTAGTCTCTCTTGTCCTTCATAGCTGTTTCACTAAAACCCTTCTGCTCCTTGGGCCATCAAATTCGATGAAAAGAACTCTCTGCCATGTTCCAAGCTTTAATTTTCCATTTTCGAACGGAACAAGAACAGAACTCCCTAGAATTGAAGCCTTTAAGTGGGCATCGGCATTGTTGTCTATCCTGTTATGCCTATAGTTCGAATTTCTTGGGGCAATTTTTTCCAGAAGATCAAGAATATCTTCGAGTAAGCCCTCTTCAGCCTCGTTAAGGATTATAGAGGCAGTGGTATGCGGCGTGAAAATGAGCGCAACACCGCTACCTTCGAGAAGCTTTTCAACTTCATCGGTAATGTCAATTACTTCGGTTCTTTTTCTACTCTTAACTTCTATTGACTTCACCATGTTCATTCTGATTGGAGGTATTTATTCTTATCTCCTGATCATTCATTTTGGAAATTTCATAGAAAAAATTTTCAGTTAGAAAAAAGAAATTTCAATTATACAGAAAAACTATTTATATTTTCTATCAAAACCCTTCTCGGCGAGAGGTGGTGGTATGGG
>CAYXCK010000062.1:0-7366 GCA_964463575.1 uncultured archaeon | reverse complement strand
GCCTTCGCCCTCTTTGCTTTCTCTCTGTTCGATCGAGCTAAGAATTCCAGCAGCATAGTTGAGCAAATCAAGGTTTCCGCAGGTGTGGTGGCAGCACGTGAATCCATATTCCTTTTGAAGTTTCTGCAGTTCTTTCGCAAGCTCGATTTTTACTTCTTCAGGAGCATTCCAGTAATCTTTCCTTATTGCTTCGAGCATCCTTGCGACGATTGACTGCAGTGCGTAAGGATTGCTTTTCTCGAAGAACTCTCTAAGCCCGAGTCCATATTTATCTTTCACGTAGATTTCGTAGAAGTTCTGCCAAGTTCTGTCCGAGATCAGTTCTGGAAGCACAACTTCCCATCCCCACAGATTCTCGATAACCTTTGCCATCTCCCTCGCTCCAGCGTAGTCATTCTCCATCATTCCCTCTATCCACTTCGGATTGAAGTACCTCGAAAGAATCTCTGTTGCTATGAATTCGCCCAGTGTTCTAACCTTTGGATTGCTCGCCTCTTTAATATCGAAGATATATGTTTCGGGATTTTGGCCTGTGAGATATCTTACGGCCAGAGCTATTCCTCCGAGGTACTGGAAGACATCGTCGTTGTCAAGGGCAGCATAAAGGTTTGTCGATCTGGAGTGCACGGCTATGTCGGTGGCTTTAAGATTTATCGCAAAGATCTCCCGAGCTTCAAGACCCCACAGGCTCAAACCGTAGGCATAGCCAACCCTGCTAATGAAAAGCTCCGCAATCGTTGCATCGCTCTGCCAGGTGTTACTCGCTGAAATCGCATCAGCCAGTCCAGTTCCGTAGTTTCCGGGGCTTTCTGAGAAAATCCTTATGCCCGCAAGCAGGCTTGCTTCGGTTTCACTATAACCTTTCCCGATCAGCGCTCCTTTGATTTCCAGATAGTGCTTCCTGACGTAATTCTGGCTTTCATCCTCATTCGCCTCTATACAAAGTTTTACGGCCTTGTCGAGCAGTTGCATTAGTGCCGAGAACGTATCCCTGTGAAGCCCCGAGCTTACAACGACGACGTCTATTCTTGGCCTCGCTATTTCCGTTCCATCTGAAAGCTTAATCTTCAGATCGCTGAGATTTAGAAGCTTCACGTCTTTAACTCTTCCCGCAGAGTCCCAAACTGGAGTGACACCCATTGTGTAAAAGACTGCAGCCTGCATTACTCCATAGTTCCTCATCGTTTCCGTAGCCCACAGAACGTAGGCTATTTTGTCGGGAAAACTTCCATGCTCCTCGTAGTACCTTCGGATCAGGTCGTCAACGAGTTTTCTGGCCGCATTCCACGCTTCTTTTGTCGGAATTGTTCTCGGATCGAAGGAGTAGAAGTTGTTTCCGGTTGGCAAAGCTTCTGGCTTCCTTATGGGATCTCCTCCGATCTTTGGCAGTATGTATTTTCCATCAAGCGCGTCCAGAATCCTCGGTATTTCTATAACACAATCTTTCAGATCGTTGTAGTATTTCCGAGCCTTCAGAAGATCCTGCGCGATGTTTTCATCCGTTGCATTAAGCCATTTTCTCTGCACTTCATCGATACTGGTATTATTCAAAAGCAGGTCTTCGAGCATTCTGTAGAGTGTCACCTCATCTTCTGGTTCCTTTATTTGCAAAACTCTGCTCACGTTATCCCTGAATTCCTTTCCCAACATAGATTTCACGAACTCGACCATTTTCTCGTCTTCCCTCACAATCCCAAGGGTGTGCAAACCGTAGGGCATCAGCGTGCTTGAAAGCTCGTGCAAATACTCATGAAGCTCTTTCTGAAGGAAGCTATCAAAATCCCTGTCGCTAATGTTTCCGAGAACATTCTGAAGCTCCAGTTCGTTGTAAAGCTGAACTATCGTTTTCCTCAGCTCTTCTCTGACGCCTTCATCAACTGCTTGGAAGTACTCGTGGATCTTTTCGTGCAGGAGCGACAGATTCCCGTATAATCCGCCCTCGACGATCGGCGGAGTTAAGTGGTCGACTATTACAGCCTGTCCCCTTCTCTTTGCCTGCGTGCCTTCGCCGACGTTGTCCATAATGTATGGATATACAACAGGGAGATCCTGAATTAGCATTGCTGGCCAGCAATCATTTGCAGAAAGCCCCGTCTCTTTGCCCGGAAGCCATTCTTGAGTTCCATGAGTTCCGAAATGAACGATCGCATCGGCCTTAAAATCTTTCGACAGCCAGAAGTAAAAGGCAATATACTGGTGATGCGGCGGCAGGGCTTTGTCATGGTAAAGGGCGCTCTGGTTCTGCAGATAACCCCTTGTTGGCTGTGGGGCTAAAATCACATTTCCGAGATCAATGATCGGGATAACTATGAACTTTCCGCTCTCGTTTTTGTAAACCATTATCTCTCCTGGGGGTTCTCCCCACGTCTTCACAACTTCATTCCTTTTCTCCTCTGGTAGCTCGTTGAACCAGCTTAGATATCTCTCATACGGAATGAGCACGGCTGTTTTTGTAAGATTTTCTATCTCTTCCCTTTTCCAAGTTCCTATGTTTATTCCCTGTGTTGTTAGAAGCCTGATCAGAAGCTCTTTATCGAATTCAGTATTAACCTTGTAGCCCCGATCCTTCATAGCCTTGAGCAGAACTTCGAGGCTTGCCGGGACATCGAGATAAGAAGCCCCTATATCATCCTTTCCCCCACCATGGTTGTAGTAGATTATCGCAATTTTCTTTTCAGAATTCTGTTTTCTGTGAAGTTCGGCCCACTTAATTGCCCTTTTTGCCAGCCACTCGATCTGGTAATCAATTGGCTCATAATCCTTCGTTGTCTCATTCTTTGCCCCGACTATGATGAATTCCGTTAATCCATCAAGCTCCGGCAACGCAATCTGCCAAGCTATACTCGAAGGATTTAAGCCGGAAGCATTCTTCCATTCGCTCACATTGTAATAGTATTCCATTATCGCCTTTATCGGTGTGACGTTGAGATTTTGAAGGTATTCTATTCCCTTTTCTTCCCTATGACTCCAGAGTCTGAAAGATGTGAGAGTGATGAGTACATCTGTTTTGCCCTTGAGCCACTCCGTTGATTTGGGATCCCTGTACGTGAAGGAGCTGAAGATAACGTTTGCTCCAAGCTCTTCGAGTTTCAAGATCAGAGCATCGATAACTGGATATGTTGATGGATCGTTCACGTAGTAGTAGTGGATTCCGACAACCGGCGCATCTTTCCTCCATCCGTTTTGCACATACCATGCCATGTAGTCCTCGTAGCTCAGGAATATGCCCATGCCTGCGTATCCGTATCCCTTTGCCCTTGGATGGTAGATCCCGTAGGGTGGAATTTCCACGGGTGGAGGGATTTCTGAAAGACCAAAGCTTGAAATGTGTATTCCGCACAATTTCACACCAAGGAAGATCATTAGCCTTTTGAAGTTCTCAATCCCTCCATAATTCCAGTAATCACTTATGTTCCTGTATTCCGGAGACGAAATGTTCACGTTCGTGATGTTGTGCACGTCGGTGAATGCGAGACCCACTATTTTCACGCGATCCTTCAGTGGCAGGAGATAGTTCTTTAAAACGTCCTGTGCTGGATACCCGATCATGTAGAGAAAGATGACGCTGTATTCGCCGAGATTCATATCTTTTAGAGATTCATTGAGGTCATTGTGGTCTGAGTATCCGAGAACGGATACGTTAATGTTTTTCTCAATGTAAAGATCCATGCTCGCATTCTTTATTAAAGGTATTTGTTTCGAGTTCCTGTCGAGTATGAAAACTATTTTGGCTCTATTTTCTGGAATCTTGGGCTCCTCATAGCTCATTTCGTCTCCAAAAAATTTGTTTCTGAGATAGTTCACCAGATTCCGTAGATTCTCCTCACCTCCGTAGACCCAGTATTTCGAGATGTTTGCGTCGTTGTATCCAAGGCTTGCGTTGAAGGATACAAGTGTGGCGTTCGTTTTACTTGCAATATCCTCGCAAACGCTTTGATTTAGATTTGCAAGGAATAAAAGAGACCTGTTCTCAAAGTCCACTTCTTCTCCAACCCTGAAGACTTCAATAGATTCACCATCACTCTCGAGCTTTTTTAAAGTCTCGTAGTTTTCATCATTGCCCAGGTAGAAGGTCACTTTCTTTTCGAGAAGGACAACTATAATTTCCGAGTTCTCAGTCAAGTTTACAGATAGGGATTTTTCAACATAGCCCTCCGCAGAAATCCTCATGCTAATTACTTCAAAGCTCGTGTTAAATGTTGTAAAACCATTTTCCGTCCTTTTTTCGACCAAAAGTCCACCTGCAGAGGCATTCACGATTGCAGGGAGTGGTAAAAAGCTACAGTTCACGACTGTAACATTGAGGACTTTGAAATTCAGATAAAAACTGAAGTCGGTGTCGTTCTCAAGACAAAGCTCTGTTGAATTAAATGCAAGCTCGTAAGTTGCGTTGATCGTATAGCACCCTTTTTCCAGTTCAAACAGAGCCGGACTTTCTCTGCAGTCATCTCCAATGCAAACTACCGCGTTTTCCACGGGGTTTCCAGAAGAATCAAAAACGCCGACGTTCAGTATGTAGATCCCGTAGGGTGGAATTTCCACGGGTGGAGGGATTTCTGAAAGACCAAAGCTTGAAATGTGTATTCCGCACAATTTCACACCAAGGAAGATCATTAGCCTTTTGAAGTTCTCAATCCCTCCATAATTCCAGTAATCACTTATGTTCCTGTATTCCGGAGACGAAATGTTCACGTTCGTGATGTTGTGCACGTCGGTGAATGCGAGACCCACTATTTTCACGCGATCCTTCAGTGGCAGGAGATAGTTCTTTAAAACGTCCTGTGCTGGATACCCGATCATGTAGAGAAAGATGACGCTGTATTCGCCGAGATTCATATCTTTTAGAGATTCATTGAGGTCATTGTGGTCTGAGTATCCGAGAACGGATACGTTAATGTTTTTCTCAATGTAAAGATCCATGCTCGCATTCTTTATTAAAGGTATTTGTTTCGAGTTCCTGTCGAGTATGAAAACTATTTTGGCTCTATTTTCTGGAATCTTGGGCTCCTCATAGCTCATTTCGTCTCCAAAAAATTTGTTTCTGAGATAGTTCACCAGATTCCGTAGATTCTCCTCACCTCCGTAGACCCAGTATTTCGAGATGTTTGCGTCGTTGTATCCAAGGCTTGCGTTGAAGGATACAAGTGTGGCGTTCGTTTTACTTGCAATATCCTCGCAAACGCTTTGATTTAGATTTGCAAGGAATAAAAGAGACCTGTTCTCAAAGTCCACTTCTTCTCCAACCCTGAAGACTTCAATAGATTCACCATCACTCTCGAGCTTTTTTAAAGTCTCGTAGTTTTCATCATTGCCCAGGTAGAAGGTCACTTTCTTTTCGAGAAGGACAACTATAATTTCCGAGTTCTCAGTCAAGTTTACAGATAGGGATTTTTCAACATAGCCCTCCGCAGAAATCCTCATGCTAATTACTTCAAAGCTCGTGTTAAATGTTGTAAAACCATTTTCCGTCCTTTTTTCGACCAAAAGTCCACCTGCAGAGGCATTCACGATTGCAGGGAGTGGTAAAAAGCTACAGTTCACGACTGTAACATTGAGGACTTTGAAATTCAGATAAAAACTGAAGTCGGTGTCGTTCTCAAGACAAAGCTCTGTTGAATTAAATGCAAGCTCGTAAGTTGCGTTGATCGTATAGCACCCTTTTTCCAGTTCAAACAGAGCCGGACTTTCTCTGCAGTCATCTCCAATGCAAACTACCGCGTTTTCCACGGGGTTTCCAGAAGAATCAAAAACGCCGACGTTCAGTATGTATACAGTGCTTTCCGTCGAATTTTCGGCCGAAATAGATTCAGCACTCGCCCATGATATGCAAAGAAGCAAAATCAGGCATGCGAGCTTTGCTCCTTTCATGAGCGAAGTTTCTTTGGACTGTATTTAAGCTTTTCCAATTTTCTTTATCTGAAGTAAAATTAATTTTACTTAGTTGAATTTTCGGGGACGTAGATGATAGTTCCATCTCTGAGCCTGTATGCGGTGCCGATCTTCTCTCCTTGGCCGCCATAAAGCTCTGAAGTCATGTTCATAACTTTTATAACTTCTCCTTCTTTCACGATGATCTGCATGTTCTTTTCTCCTGGATTTTTTATGATCGTGACTCTCTCGTTTGGAGTCAACAGCTCCTGCAAGTTGTAGGCTATTACGAGCATGACCAAGAAAGCCAAAGCTATTATTAGTGCAACGTCAAATAGATTTGAAACAAATGCGAGCGGGTCTTCATCTTCAATTTCATCGATCAGTCTTCTCCTCATAAAACACCTCCAGCTTCTTTGCCAAATATTCCATATCGCTCAAATCCTCCAGATACCATCTCTTCCTTATGGTAAAGAGGGTGTATCCAATTCCTCCAACTATGAGACCCAAAACTGTTGTGGCGAAAGCTGTGATAAGATTCGTGGCAAGTTCCTGAATGTTTCCTTGGGATAAGGCGATCATAGCTGGCCCAAGTGGAATCAGCGTTCCCATAAGGCCGAGCATTGGGCCAATTCTTGCAAGGATTCTTGGAATTTCCAGTTCTTTTGCCACTTTTAGCTCGTATTCCTCAAGCAGTTTTTCAACGTCTTTTCTGTTTGGATTCAGCTTTTTAAGCTCCGAAATGAATTCCCTAAGTAGCCAGTTCACTCTTAGCTTTTCCAAAGATTTCAAAGCCTCAGAATAGTTGCTCAGATTTATATTTCTGATCTCCTCAAAGTTCCTTCTTCTCTTTGCCGACTCAGCCAAAAAAGCACCGGCCTCCATTACAGAGTATACAACAAGAAGTATCAGGACCAAGATGACAGGGTAGAGAAGAGAGGTCGAGATTGCATACATAACTGCATAAATTGCGGAAGTTATGTCTGCTACGCTAAGCACGTCTCAGCACCCCTTTGAGGACACCAAGTGAAAGGATGAAGAGGAGGAGAAGTGAATAAGGGCTGAAGGATTCCGAAACAGAGTATTTGAAGCTCATTCCCTGAATTACAGCAGGAATCAGAAATATTCCGAAAATGTAGTAGACGCCAAGCAGTATCATTATCTTTCCAAGCTTTTCTGGATTTTCCTTCTTTTCTGCAGAAAGCAGAATTATCCCGAATGTGATGATTGCCCCTACAAGGAGTCCAACGAGAACTCCGCTTATGCTTAGAGCCTCTGCAGCGAAATAGCAAGAAATTAGCGTCGCTCCAAAGCAAGCCGGACAGGGAATAGCGATTGCTAAAAAGGTTCTGTTCGAGACATCTGAGCAACATTGGATTCCCTTAATAGTCTTATAGCCAGCAAAAATTAGAAGCAATGATATCGCTCCATGGAAAATAACTGTGTAGCTGAGCAGCTGGTTTATCGATTGAAGGATAAGTTCCAAAAAGTAGGCCAA
>CAYXCK010000061.1:0-7611 GCA_964463575.1 uncultured archaeon | reverse complement strand
CTGACAAACCCAGAATCTCCCGACTTTAGTCGTGGAGAGTGTCAATAGCTAAGCATCGCTTAATTAAATGCTCTTCGTCAAAAAAATGGGGCCGCCGAGATTTGAACTCGGGTCTCCGGCTCCCGAAGCCGAAAGGATATACCAGGCTACCCCACGGCCCCTATTTATTTTCGGTTCATTCTAGCTGCTAGCTTTATTATTTATTTCAGGATATTTAAAGCTTTGTGATTGATTGAACCGAATATTAAACTACCGCAAGATCTTTGCGAGAACTTCAATTGCAAGATCTATGTCCTCTTTTCTGATTATCAATGGGGGAACAAGTCTGAGATTGTCCTCAGAAGTAGCATTAAGGACGACACCTTCTTCAAGCCCTTTCTTCACTATCTCCTCTGCATTCGGAACTTTTACTCCTATCATCAAACCTTTCCCTCTGACCTCACTAAACATCTCCCTTAGTCTTTCCATAAAGTATTTCCCCATTTTTTCAGAATTCTCTACAAGTTTGTACTTTTCTATAATCTCGATAGTTGCTATACTCGCCGCACAGGCTAGGGGATTACCGCCAAAAGTTGATCCATGATCACCTTTTTCTAGTTTCTCAGCAACTTCTTCTGTAACAGCCGAGCAACCAATTGGAAATCCAGAACCCATTGCCTTAGCCATTGCTATTATATCTGGCTCAACACCATAGTGCTCCTTTGCAAACCATTTTCCGGTTCTACCAAATCCGGTTTGGACTTCATCTACTATAACGAGATAACTATATTCCTCCTTGAGCTCAAAGATTGTCTTTACGAATTCTTCACTTGCAGGATAAACGCCTGCCTCTCCCTGAATCAGCTCTAGAATTACCGCAGCCGTATTCTCGTCGACTTTTTTCTCAAAATCTGAAGCATCGTTAAACTTGGCAAACTCCACTGGTTGAACAAGAGGTTCAAAGGGCTTTCTAAACTTTTCTTTATAAGTTACTGAAAGGGCGCCCATCGTTCTTCCGTGGAAACCATTTGTGAATGCGATAAATTTCTTTTTTCCAGTTGCTTTTCTAGCAAATTTTAGAGAAGCTTCAACTGCTTCAGTTCCGCTATTGCAGAAAAAGAATTTGTCCATTCCGGTTATTTTTTTCAGCTTTTCAGCTAAAATTATTTGCGGAATTGTGTAATAGAGATTCGAGACTTGCACGAGCTTCTTTAACTGACTGTAAACTCTCTCGACAAACTCCGGATGAGAATGGCCTATTGCAACACAAGCTATTCCGGAGACCAAGTCTAGATACCTTTTCCCGTGTATGTCGTAGAGATAGCATCCTTCACCCCGCTCAAAAATAACCTCTTTTCTCTTGTAAACTGGAACTATCAGATTTTTCTCCTTCTCAATCCAGTCCATATATTCACCTTAAAAGAAGATCCATCAGTCTAATACCGTTCATCAGCCCAAATCTGCCTTCCATACATGATATTTCAGAAAAAGTCTTGACACTGTCTCTTTCGAACCCGTAAACTGCAAATGGTACACTCTCAGCAACATGGGTTCTAAGCTCAACTGGGGTTGGATGATCTGGAACAATCATAATCTTTAGTTCACTCAAGTCGGCTTTATCGAGAATTCTCCCAACCAATTCTTCATCGTAAATTTCTATTGCCTCAATCTTCTTTTCTACATCTCCCTCGTGACTAACTTCGTCTATTCCTTCCGTATGGATTGCGAGAAAGTCGAATTCTTTTAGGGACTTCAACGCGTGTCTAACGATCCCTTTGTAGTTTGTATCTATATACCCAGTCAATCCCTCAACTTCGATGAACTCCAAATTTATTCCCCTAGCCATACCTTTAAGTAAATCGACCTCGGAAATCATTGCTCCTCTTAAATTCCGCATTTCTTTGAACTTTGGAAATTCCGGCATTTTTCCTCCTCCCCAAGGCCATATCATATTCGCTTTATCTGTTACCTCGGGTAAAATCTTCTTTGACCACTCGATTAAATCGATGAATATTTTTGCGAGCTCGCCACCTTTTGGCAAGTAATCCGCTATCTTTTTACCTTGGATATCGTGAGGGGGAAAGGTTTTTACGTTCTCAAAATCCTTTTTTATCACCAAAAGATTTCTGTAGCTCTTTCCAGCGTGGAACTCAATAAAATCATATTTCTTCTTCAAATTCAAATGTCTTATCACACTTCTCGCCTCATCATCGCTTATCCTACCGCCGGAATAATCTAGCATAACATCGCTCGCTTTAACAAGATTGCATCTAAAAACCATTCTAGCATTTATGCCTTTTGCCATCGCTTCGATTGGTCCTCTGCCAGTGTAGTATTTCCTAACGTCAATTCCCAAAATAGTCAGACATGCTACATCGCTCCCGGGTTCAAAGCCCTTTGGAATCGTTTCCGCCTTTCCACATGCCCCTTCCTTGGCAATGAAGTCAATATTGGGTTTCTCTGCAACTTCCAAAGGTGTTTTTCTACCTAGTCTTTCCACTCTCCAATCAGCCATTCCATCGGGTATCAGCAAAAGATATTTCATAAAATCTCCCCGCAGTCAAAGATTTGAGTCAGATCTATCTCGAAGGCAACCACGGGGTAGATTATTCCAAAGTTTTCAAGAACTCTTGGATGAACTTCTCCAAAGATACCTACACTTTTTCCATTCACCATAACTTTTGCCTGCCTTCCAATAATAAAAGCTCCATCTTCCGATTCTTCGGCTTTCCATTCAACATCTATTTCTCTCATGAAAGCTTGAACATAACTCCTTATCTCTGAAAAAGTTGTTTTTGAGTTCATGATACAAAAACAAAGATTTAACCTATTCTTTCCGGCAACGACAACGTCTCCGACTTCGAATATTTTTATTGGAAGTTCGCAGTGTCTATTGAATGCGAGTACTTCCAAGAGCTTTGAAAGTAGTTCCGTTCTTACCAATGTATGCTCCGTTGTCAACGGATGCATAAGGGGAACGTAGTCCTCCCAAGGTTTCGCAACCTTTCCAAGGTATTTATAGTATTTCTCGCTGGATAGGGTGAAGGTTATAACTTCCGTGAAACCTAACCCGAGCATTATTTCCCTTACTATATTCCTTATCTCGTTCCAAGGATGGGCTTCACCAATTGTCGCCGTTTTTGGATATTCGGGTTTTATTCTTTCATAGCCAAAACCAATCGCTATGTCTTCAATTATATCCCATTCGTGCATTATGTCGGCTCTATAAGGGGGCACCAAAACCTCAAATTCATCACCCACTTCAACGCAGGAAAACCTCATTTTTTCTAAAGCCGAAATTATCTCATTAGATGCGAGTTCAAAACCTAAAAGTGATGAAATTTCGCTTTTCTTTACTCTGAGTTTTCTTGGAGACAAGTTCGGTGATTTCTCAGTTTTTTCTGGATAGATTATCTCCACACTTTCCAAAGTTCCACCCCTATCGCTGAGCATGCAAGCCAAAATGTTCAGGGCCTTATCCACGTATTCATCAAAGCCTGTTACATCTATGAACAAATCCTTAGTTTTCTCGGTAACTCTGGTTTTCTCCGCATTTATTATCGGTGGGAATGAAATAGCTTCTCCTTTTGAGTCTATAATCATCGGATAAACTTCCTTTCCTTCCAAAATAAACCCAAACTCCCTGCCCTTCGGATGTTCACTGAGTATCTGTGAAACGCTCATCTCCCTATCGGAATCAAGGGGAATGAAAGAAAAGTCAGAGCCAACGGCTGTGTATTTCAGGGGAAAATAAACCTTGCTCAGGTCATGAACACCTATAGCCATTCTACGCCTATTTCTGCCGATAGTCCAATGGAGGTCCTCCTGTACCTCCATCAGGCTTCTAATAACTTCGTCTTTCATTTCCAAATTCCTAACAACGCATCCAGTTATTCTGGGTCTTACCTGCAAAACGCTTCTATCAACAAATATCTTCCATCTCCCCTCTCTTACCTCGTATCTTCTAATCCCCGTTTCTATTCCAAGAAATCCTCTAAGTGCCCTCGAAACGCCTTCTATACTATAAAGATCTGGTCTGTTCGGAAAGAATTCTACAGAAATTGTTTCATTGTCATATCTCTCTATGTCGCAACCGAGCATGGGAAGCCTCTCAAGAATGAGCGTCCTGTTTGCTCCAACGAGTTTTTCAAGTTCTTCCCACTTCATCGTGATAACCGGCATTGGCAAAGCTAAGTCTCGCGGATAAAATCCTTTTTCAAAATATTTTTAAGCAGTGAACTATGTTCATTATGGAAACCAAGTTGATAATAAAAACATTGTTTACAGCTTGGGAAAATGGGGAATATGTTGTAGGTCCTAGCGATCTAGCCAAAAAGCTTGAGATCCCAAAATCAACAGCCCAGAAGATCCTAATAAAAATTTCAGAACTGGGTTATGGGATTTACATAGAGAGGAAGGGTTTAATTCTAAACGAGGCAGGCTTGAGGGAGGGAAGAAGATTAATGAGGAGACACAGGCTTCTCGAATGTATGCTTGAGGATTTGGGGGTTAAAAAAGAGTTGATATGCGCCGAGGCGTCAAAAATAGACCTAGAACTTGGAGAGGAACTCGAGAAATTCATAGAAACGAAATACGGAAAAAGGGTGACCTGTCCATGTGGAAAGCCTATACCTTCCTTCTGATAATATACCTGGCTGAAGCTGGAATCGTCGTTTCCATTCCAGACCTAAAACCGATTGTTGAGGAGATATATGAAGAGAAAGTCGAATTTGTTCTCCCGGCACATGCCGATCCCCACCTATATTCGCCCAGCCGTGAAGATTTCGAGAAAGTGACAGGATCTGAGTTATGTATTCTGGCAAATTCAGAAATAATAAGCTTCGAGGCTGAAATAAAGAGATTTTGCAAAAATAGTCTGGATTTCAGTGATTACAATGTTACGATTCTCAGCTTTCCCGGTATAGGAGAAAACTATCATGCATACTGGCTGTATCCGGAGAACGCCATTAAGATTGCGGAAAAAGTGAAAGACAGGCTTATTGAGATTCAACCGGAAAAAGAAGAATTTTACAAAAAGAGATTTGAAAGATTCGTAGAGGAAGTTGGAAAAGCTAAGGCCGATGCTGAATACATTGTCAGAACCGTTAAACATTACGACTTCATAGCCATGGATCCGCACACAGCCTATGCTGTTGCAGCTTTGAAGCTCAATACCTCATTCGTCTTTCCCGAAGAGGTACCTCCAAGTCTAAAGGAGATCCCAAAGAAAAAGGGTAACTGCATAGTTGTAATAGCCGAATACCAGAAGGGAACAAAGCTCGAAGATATCGGTAGAGAATTGGCGAAGGAATTGAATTGCGGTTTTTCCGCTATTGACGTAATGACAGAAATCAGATACAGCTCGAAGCTAATATCAAATGCTGCAAAGCTTTCAAATCCAGAGTTCAAAAACGAAGGAGATGCTGTTTCTTTAGCTCTAGGTGTCTTGGGAAGCCTAGCCTTTATTGAAGCTCTCGTTATTGTTGCCCTATGGCGATCGTGGCGAAAAATCTAAGATTTTCATACGGAAACAAGATCGCACTTGAGAATTTGAGTTTTGAAATTAAAGAGGGGGAATTTGTAGCTGTTTTAGGTCCAAACGGGGCCGGAAAGACAACTTTACTAAAGTGTATCATTGGAATCCTAAAAGCCGATGGAGAAATAAGAGTTCTCGGAAAAGATCCAAGAAAGGACAAAGAAGTTCTAAGGTTCATCTCTTATGTGCCCCAGAGAAGTTCCATTTCAATAGATTTGCCAATAACAGTCGCTGAGGTAATTAAAATGAGTTCGAAGAACTTTGAGGAGGGAATAGTGGAGGAATTGGGTATAAAAGATAAAATGAATACCCTCTTCCGAGAGCTGAGCGGAGGATTGCAACAGAGAGTTTTGATTGCAAGGGCATTAGCAAAGAAGCCACAGATTGTACTTCTCGACGAGCCATTCAACGGAGTGGATATTTTAAGTCAAGAAAAGATCGTGGAAATGCTAGAAAAAATAGATGCAACAGTTATAACCGTAGTCCACAACGTGAACCCAGTGCTTCATGCAGTTGACAGAGTAATGCTACTCAACAAAGAGCTAATAGCTTTTGGAAAACCCAACGAAGTATTTAACAGAGAGAACCTCCTCAAGACTTACAAAGCTGAGATACCCATAGTCATTTGCGAGGAGGGATTAGCTCATCCTCTCTACGGTGATCAGCATGGATAGCTTTATCGCTATTTTCTTGATTTCCCTTATCGTCTCAATTTCGGGAAATCTTTCGGTTTTCAGGAAGGCTTCCTTTTTAATAGCTAGCGTTTCACATTCAGCCTTGGCAGGAGTGGCATTTTCTCTCTTTCTTTCTTCCCAGGGTATCCCTGTCGACTACTTTATAGTCGCAGCAGCTTTTGCTATAGCCTTCTCGGCAATGGCAACGGTTTTTTCCAAATTTCACGATGTCGATACCGGAGTGAGCATTTCCTTTGCGCTTTCCATGGCTTTAGCTGTTGCATTTCTATCCCTAACACGCAATCTTTCCGGCAAAATCTGGTCATTTCTATTCGGAGAGCTTTATCTGATCACCGATAAGGACCTATTCTATTTAATTTTAACAGCCGTAATAGTTTTACTCCTTTTTGGAATATTCTACGAGAAACTCCTGTTCTACCTTTTCGATCCAGAAGGGTCCGAAGCTTCCGGAATTAACGTTAAATTTCTTGACTTTATCCTAATCCTAATAATATCTCTTTCTGCTGTATCAGTGATCAGAAGTGTGGGAGCAATTTTGGCATATGCGATATTTGTTGCCCCCGCAGCAATAGGAAAAAAATTTGCCAAGAGTGTTAAGCAAAGCTTTATTTTTTCTTCCTTAATATCATTCTCATGCCTATATGCGGGTCTACTTCTCTCCTATTCGATTCCAATATCGGCAAGCGCACTTTCGGCCCTGATAGCTTCCTCTCTATATTTCGCTCTTATGATTAAAAAAAGTTAATCAAATGTCCTTCCTTCAAGCGACGGATCATGCCCCGGGATTATTCTCGACTTCTTTGCAAATCTCAGAGCTTTATAGCAACTTTCAAACCAATCTGACAAGTCAACGTGTATTCCCGGGGGAAGAAATGGTGTTTTCTGAGCCACTAAAGTTACTTTGCCGCTTTCATTCTCAAGCTCCAAATCCTGCTTTGGTGGAAAGATATTAAGATATGTATAAAAATGATCTGAAGAAATTAGATACTCCCCGCTTTTTGCTCTGACAAGGATGCCTTGCAAACCGGGACTGTGGCCTGGCAAATGTATCAATCTTACTCCAGGCGAAATTTCCTCTTCTCCCTTCACAAGACAAAGATCCATTTGCTCAAGAGACAAAACATGGTCTTCGACGTACAGATCTCTGTATATCGGAATAGGGTCCTTCGCAAATTTCCACTCCAATTTCTGTACGTATATTTTCGCATTATGGAAAAGATGAGCATTTCCAACATGATCAAAATGAAGATGAGTTATTACGAGTTTTTCCACATCTTCCGGTCTTATTTTTTCAGATTCCAGCGCTTTTCTTAAACCATCTTCTCCTCCTCCCTCCGAAGGGTACTTTGTCTGCAAGCCAACTCCGGTGTCGACTATTATTTTTTCCTCACCTTCTATTAC
>CAYXCK010000060.1:0-8089 GCA_964463575.1 uncultured archaeon | reverse complement strand
CTCAAACATAAAAATTTCTTGCAATAACGTTCTATACTGCAACACCTAGTAGATTTATGATAAACGTGGAGAGAATCAAAGAACTAGCAAAAATAATCAGGGAGATGAAGTATGAGCCGATAAAATTCGATAATCCCGAGCTATTTCCTGAACCAGATCATTTCATATATCCCAATTATGTCTTCTTCATGGTCTCAATAGATCATAGAACCGGATTTGATGTGGAATGGAAGTATCGCGGCTCTGATTTGCTTTTTTATCTTGCGAGGAGAAAACAGATGGAAGTTAGAGATTTTTTCACAGCTAAAAAACTGATTGGGATCGATGCAAACCAGATTCGCGAAATCTTCAACTTTCGAGGATTGGTTATCCGGGATCCGGAGGAAAGGGCTTTTCTACTTCGGGATTGTGCCGAAAAACTTTTAAAAATATACGATGGGGATGTGATGAATCTTCTAAAATCTGGGAAATTTCATTCGGATATTATATGTGAAAAAATGAAAATTTTCAAAGCTTATTCGGATCCACTGAGGAAGAAGAGCTATCTCTTCCTAAAAATCCTAAAAAGACAGAACTTCGGGATCATTGGAAAAATCGGTTTCCCGGTTGATAATGTTCTCGTAAAAGTTGCCCTTAATTCGGGAATAGTTGAACCAGATAAAAGATCTCTTGAAAAAATTCTCAAGGGAGAAGTTTTAACGGATGAAGAAGTATTCAGATTAAGGGAGGAAGTGAAGGTTGCTCTGGATTTGCTCTCCGAGGAGACGGGGATTGAAGCTGATGTAATAGACGACATCCTCTGGACTTATGGAAGGAAGAGGAAAGAAGACACGATTTTGGATGAGAGGGTTGAGAAATCAGCTCTTAAAAAGTTCCTGAATTTTATTACTATGCGAAAATTTGAACCTAAGTTTCCGTATTCGTGGTTTTTTTAACATTTCGTTATTAGAACAAGGCTAATAAAGAATTCTCAATGCCAAAAACTGTTTAATACGAGATCTGTCTTAGAGAAAGATAGAAATACTTTTTCAGTAGCCCCGGCCGGATTCGAACCGGCGTCGCCGGCTCCAAAGGCCGGCAGGATTGACCACTACCCCACGGGGCTTTATTGTTCATTAGTTATAAGGGTTGATTAATTTTACTTTCCCTGACAAACAGTATGCATATTAGTGATATAAAAGAAGCTAACAGACAAACTTCGAAAGACAGCTGGTAAGCTTCAACAGGGTATACTCCATTAACTTTCCCAATCAAATCCATTAGGTACCCCATTATTGTTTGAAAGAGTCCTGCTCCTATAAACGGGAAAACATTGATGAAACTAACAGCCAAACCTGTCATCCTCAGTGGAAATGATTCTTTTACGATTGCATATGCAATAGGTCCACCGCTTGAGAATAAACCGAGACTAAAAGAAATAAGATTTATTTCTATAAAATTTAGTTTTTCTGGAAGTAAAACAAGAGGAAACCATGAGAATAGAAATCCGATTCCACAAAGGACTAATATTGTCTTTCTTTGACCAACAATGTCTGAAATTCTACCAAGCAAAGGTGCGCCAAAAATGCTACCTATTCCAAAAACCATCAGAACAGTTCCTACCATGGTCTTGCTCATTTTGTGAACGTCTATTAAGAAAGGACCACCCCATAAACCTTGGAATCCCATAACCGCTCCATATCTAAGTAATGATGAAATTGCGAGAAGCCATAGAGAGGTATTAAACAGAAGAAGCTTTAAATCTTCTTTTCTAAGTCCCTCTCTTTTGAAATTTGGTGGTGAATCTACTACAAAAAAAGTAGCCATTGCAAGAAGGATGGCTGTTATAATTCCGATAAAGGTAAAAGATGCCCTCCAACCAAATCTCTCAATTAAAACAGCAAGTGGAAAAGATGAAAAAATAGCTCCTAAGTTTCCGACTGCAAACAAGATACCCATAGCGGTTGCAAACTCGCCATGCTTAAACCAAAGTGATATTATCTTGACGGTTGGAATGTAAACACCTGAAACCCCTATACCTATTAAAAGTCTTGAAAATATTGCAGTCTTATAGTCCGGAGAAAAAGCAAAAAGGAAGACTCCAAGCAGTGAGATTAGAGTGAAGATCAGGACTGTTTTCTTCGCTCCCTTTGTGTCGCTTAGAACCCCAACTGGAACCTGAAGAAAGGCGTAGGGATAGAAGTAGAGAGAAGAAAAGATGCCGAGGGTCAGAGCCGAGATTCCGAATTCTTTCATCAGGTCATTTGCAATAACCGCTGGGGAAGTTCTGTGGAAGTAAACGAAGAAATATATACTTGTGAGAATTGCAAAAATTAACCATTTATTTGATTTCAAATCTGAGAAGTGCACCGATACCACCTAACTTTGAAATTATCTCCCCAGGTTCGAATTCAGAGCTGAGTATTATCACTTTTCCACCCATAGTTCTAACGCTCTCCATAAATCCATCAATATCCCATTTTTCCCTTTCTCTCAAAAGGTAATCATCAGACACTAGGAGTGTCTCTATTGCTCCGTATTCATGAGCCTTTTTTACGTCCTCGATTCCATATGCAACTCTTTCTCCCTTTGAAACTCTTTCCAAAAACCAATCGACTATTTCTGCTTCTTCTGCAAGTCTCAGGTGACCTATAAGTTTGTCTATCTCTCTTCTTTTTAGAACTTCGATGAATCCTCTCTTTCCAATTCCAGCTGTGTCTACTAAGACAGCTTTTTTAGCAATTTCAGGATTTTTCAGAGAGATAAAATTGTAAAAATCTTTTTTTGCAAACCCCGGACCGGCTATTACTAGGAAGCGAAAGTTCAGGTTTTTAAGTTTTTCCAATACTTCCGAGAAAAATTCCTCCCTTTCGCCGCCACCCTCTTTTGAGTAACTTCTACTTTCTTCGAACGTTTCTTCAATCCCCCACTGGCGAAGTATGCCAGCTATAGCTTCGCCCTCTTCAATGGTTAGTATCACAATTTCTGGTCTTTTGGAATTTTCAACGGCTTCCTTAAGTCTTTCGAGTTGCTCTTTTCTCCATTTCTTTATAATGCTCAGTTCTCTGCCCACCGTTATATTCAAGGTATGGAAGCCAGAGGACTCAATTCCAGCAAAGATTCTTCCAGTTATTCTGAGCCTGTTTGCAAACTTGTGAAACTCAACTTTTTCAACTTCAACACCTATTCTAGTAATCACGAACTCTTTATCACTTCTGAGCTTATCATCGCTTTGAATAGCTCTTTTTGTGATGGAAAAAACTTTATCACCCTTTTCGATCAGGAATCTAAGATGCCAGAGGTCTTCAATTGTTTCCGGAATCAATTTAATTTCTCCTTCACCGTTTCGAATATTCTCCTCAATTATCTGCACAGAAAAAGTATTGTTTCGATTTTTAAGCACTCTCACTGATTAAACATCGGGAAATTATGTTGATTAGATACGAAATTTTTTTAAGGAAGTATAAATTTAAAGGAATTGCTTTATATAGCTTTTTTGCGCTTTTAGCGAAAGACTTAAAAGATAAGTAATATTGAAAAAATCATGGTTGAGTTTGTTAGATCCGGAGGTGAATGAATGGGGGATGTATACCTAGTTGGCTTTTTGAGAACGCCCTTTTCTAGAAGTCGACCCAAAGAGCCTCAGAGAGACGTTTTTCACATGATCCGTGGAGATGAGTTGATGGCAATGGTTCTGGAAAAACTGCCCGAAAAAGTCGGAATTAAAAAAGAAGACGTGGATAGAATTCTTGTTGGATGTGCTTTTCCTGTTTGGGAAAATTGGGCGTATGGTGGAAAATCTCCTGCATTGCTAGCTAAATATCCTGTGGAAGTCTCAACAACCCTTATGGATATGCAGTGCGCTTCTTCGATAATAACTGCGATGTATGCCTATCTTGAAATCGCGAGCGGAATGGCTGACGTTGTCATCGCTGGTGGATACGAACATATGACAAGAGTCCCGATGGGAGCTGAGAATCCCTATGTGAAAAGAAATGAAAAACTTCTGAGTGATGAATACAAGGATTACGACATGGCTGTGGGATTTGTAATGGGTTTAACCGCGGAAAAGCTTTTTGAGGAAGCTAAAGAGAAGTTCGGAATAACAAAGAGAGATATGGACGAATGGGGAGTGAGGAGTCATAAACTTGCAGCCAAGGCTTTGAACGAGGGATATTTTAGAGGGGAAATACTGCCAGTTGAAGCACCTCAGGCTGATGGAAGGAGAATAGTTGTCGAGCACGATCAATCCATAAGGCCAGACACAACATTAGAAGCTGTTGAAAAACTCCCCCCTGCTTTCAAGCCTGGAGGGGCAATAACTGCTGGTAATTCCTCCCCATTGAATGCTGGAGCGAGCGCAATAATGTTAATGAGCAGAGAAAAAGTAAAAGAGCTCGGAGTTGAGCCCATAGCAAAATTCAGGGCTTTTGGTTATGCTGGAGTTCCGCCCAATGTGATGGGCAAGGGACCCGTACCTGCGAGCAGAATGGCCCTTGAAAAGGCTGGTTTGAATGTTAGAGATATAAACTTCTGGGAAATAAACGAAGCTTTTGCAATAGTTCCTCTATATGCAATAAATGAGCTGAAAATAGAACCTGATAGAGTAAATATAAAAGGTGGCGCGATAGCGATCGGTCATCCGCTGGCTGCTAGTGGGGCAAGGCTAATCGGAACTCTTGCAAGGATTTTGAGGGAAAAAGGCGAGGACTACGGATTGGCAACGGCATGCGTTGGCGGCGGACAAGGGGCAGCATGTGTAATTGAGAGGGTTTGATATGAGAACCTCTGAAGAGTATAGGCAGGATTTGTTCAAAATGAAACCGAACATATATGTTGCTGGTAAGAAAGTGAGAAGAGACGACCCACTTCTTAGAGGAGGTATAAATGTAATTTCCAAAACTTTCGACCTCGTGGATCATCCAGATTTCAAGGAATTGCTGGTAGCGACTTCTCACTTAACTGGAAAGAAAATAAACCGCTTTACCCATATAAATCAATCGGCTGAGGATCTGATGACGAAACAGCTCATGACTCGAAAACTGTGCCAGATTGTGGGCGGCTGCATCCAGAGATGCATGGGCTGTGATGCGATAAATGCTCTATCGGTTGCAACTTTTGCGGCAGATGTTGAAAATGGTACTGATTACAATAGGAGATTCGTGGAATACCTTAAGGAGTTCCAGAACAGGGATTTAGTTGCAGCATGCGCTCAGACTGATGTTAAGGGAGATAGAAGCAAAAGACCGCATGAACAGGATGATCCCGATATGTATGTTCGTGTTGTTGAGAAGAGAAGCGATGGCATAGTAGTTAGGGGTGCAAAGAATTGCATAACCATGGCTAGCATTGCTGATGAAATCATAGTCATACCTACTAGGGCTATGACGGAAAGGGACAAAGACTATAGTATCGCTTTTGCAATCCCTGCAGACGCTGAGGGAGTCAAAATTGTTGCAAGAACTAGCCAGCTCCGAGCACCTAAGGGTCTTGAGATGCCCCAGGGAGAGATAGGAGATGATGAAAACCTGATAATTTTTGACGATGTTTTTGTTCCTTGGGAAAGGGTTTTTATCTGCGGGGAGAACAAATTTGCAACTTTGGCAGCACATCTTTTTGCTCTCTTCCATAGACATAGCTATACAGGTTGCAAACCCGCCTCTACAGACATAATAATGGGTTTTGGAGCGCTGATTGCAGAATACAACAACGTTTATGACAGACATAACATAAGAGAAAAGCTGGTAGACCTTGCAGCGATTGCGGAGCTAGTATTCGCTGCAGGGATAGCTTCCGCTGTAAAAGGGATAAAAACCCCAGCAGGTACATTCATACCTAACGAAGTATACGCAAATGTTGGCAGGAGACATGCTGGACTCAATTATTATCATGAACTGCAAATACTTGCAGAATTGGCGGGAGGTTTGCCAGCGTGTCTGCCGTTTGCAGAAGATTACTTAAACCCAGAGTTGAGACCGCTGATAGACAAATATATAAAGAGGAGAAAAGAAGTCCCTCCAGAGAATGTGTATCGCTGTCTCTTTGGAATTTCAAACATTCTTTGTAGTTCCCTTGGAGGTGTAATGGCTGTAGCTGGAGTTCATGGAGGGGGTTCTCCGGTTATGGAGGACATAGCGATCTGGAGAAGTTACGATTTCGAGGAGAAAAAGAGAATTGCAAAATATTTGGTTGGGATTAAAGACTGAAAATTTTATTATTTTTATTTTTATAACTAAAAACTTCGCCCTTCAGGGCAGGGAGGAGGTCAGAGAGTTTAAGTTGATGAGGCCGATCCTTCAAAAATGCTCCCTATGCGGGGAAGTCTCCATGAAAGTGGAGGCTGCGGGGGCCGTATCAAGCGTGGTTTGTTTAGTTGTTCCCGCATAGGAAAAGTTATAAATGCTTGCTCAAAATCCCACTCCCGGCGTGGTTTAGCAAATTTTATTCTTTCAGGTATTTATCTCGTAACCGGCGCTCAGAAGAAGAGCTATAAGTGTCTCTCGAATGCCCATGTATTTTCTTTCTTCAAAAAGGGGTTTGCAATCTTTTATATCCCTTTCTCCGTTTAAAAGCTTTACAGCAAAAGCCATGCAGCTTTGTTCTCCACATTTTCTGCAATTTGTTTTTGGGAGATAACTGTAGACATCCAAAGGACCAACAAATACTTTCTGCAAAGGCTTAGTGATGTCAATTTCATGTCTTTTTTCCCAAGCAAACTTGGCTTTATCCTCAAGCTCTTTGAGAATATCTAGGGCTTCTTCTTTGTTGCTAATCATGGTCATTGTCACAAAACCGTCGCTGTGTATCGTTATTATCCTCTGTCCTTTTTTGAAGCTAATCCATCCATCTTTCGCGTTGTAACTTGCGTTTGGAAGAATTCTTGCCAGATATGGTGCCACCTCCTTAATGTTTTCTACATCAATTTTGCCTATAACGCGGTATTTGCTCGGATCAGCTATACAAGGGAGAAGATCTCTTATCTCCATTCTTTTACCTCTTTAGGGCTTTAACAATCTCGCTTTCAGACGGGATTCTCCCCTGGACTATGATTTTTCCGTCAACGATCACAGCAGGCGTTGCCATTATCCCAAGTTCGACCGCCTTTCTCATGTCCGTAATGTATTCAACCTTTGCGCTTATCTTCTCCCTCTCCACGACCTTCTTAACAAGTTCCAGAGTTGCCTTACACCTTGCACAACCCGGTCCTACAACCTTCACCTCCATACAATCACCCCCAAAAACCAGCCCGAAAAGGCTGCTAATAAAACTATTAGGAAAATATAAACTGCTGCCCTACGAACTCCAAAAAGCCTGGATATTGCAAGCATGTTCGGTAAGCTAATACCTGGACCAGCTAAAAGCAAAGCAATTGCAGCCCCCTTTCCCATTCCAAGTTCCATAAGCATTTTTACAAACGGAGCCTCGGTTAGAGTTGCGAAGTAACTCAGGGCTCCGATTATCGATGCCAGAAAGCTCTGCTGCAAGCCTTCATTGCCTAAGTAAGTTGAAACCAGCTCGGTTTCTTTCAGCAATTCTCCCACAACTCCCACAACGAAGACGCCGATTAAAAGTAGCGGTATTATCTGCTTAACGAAAAACCAGGTTTCCGTGAACCAGAGCTTGAGCTCCTCCTTTTCAAAAGCTCTGAAAGCATAAGCTAGGGCCAGAGCGATGAGCGGTGCGAAAATTGCAACCTTGAATTCGTAGCTCCTGCCTACTCCAAGATAGTTCGGGATCAGAAGGCTGATGATCAGCAGAAAGAGCAGATAAACAGCCCTTTTTTCCAAGATTTTACCGCTGAATGAAACGCTATCCCCACCAGCTATCTTTTTGTCGAATATGACAAAAAGGGTTATTCCAATAACGAAAGATGCTGCAATCGCGGTTAAAAGCCTTGTAAGCGCCATTTCAGCTCCGAGAATTGCTCCCGTATATATAAGGGCGAGTATGTTTGCCGCTGGTGCTGTCCAGAGAATTATCATCGCGGTGGAGGTTGTTCTTGTCTTGTGGTATATCCCGCTAGCAATAGGTATTACTGTGCAGGAGCAAACTGCCAGAAGGAATGAGGAAAAGATTGCTATGGGAAATGATTTCAGCTTCGAAGCGCTAG
>CAYXCK010000059.1:0-8181 GCA_964463575.1 uncultured archaeon | reverse complement strand
AGGGATAGAAAGTATACTGCGAAGAGTTTGAGAAAAGCGATGGTAAAGTTTCTTAGAGATGCCTCATTTTTTGATATTGAATTTGAAGGGCTAGATATCGAAAAGTTAAGGGACTTTATGGAGGATTTCAATCCTCTCTACTCCGGTGCTTGGCTTGATGAGGACGGTTTAACAGAATTCATACTTAACTATTCTATCGTCAACAAAATCGAAGATCCAGAAAAGATTTCAGAGGAGACAGGGTTGGATAGAGAATTTGTTTCCAAAGTTATTAAGACTGGAAAAAGCCTATTCTCCTATATTGGAAAGTTCGAAGCGAAAAATTTATCTCTTAGAGATGAATGAAAAATGTGGAACCGATTGGCTTCATATTTGGAGAGAGCTCGATTAACGAGTTTAGTTTTGCGGTAAATCCTTCAAGAGTACCCAAATTTGGTGAATATGTAATAGCTGAGAATAGAGATGGTGAAGAAGTTTTAGGGATTGTGAGAAATGTTACTAACTTCAACAGACTCCTCGAAGATGCAATGAACTTTGAATACGCTTTAAAGAATATTAGCATTTCGAGGAGGGTTTTGGAGAAAAATGAAGTTGTAGTTGCAAATGCGAAGATAATAGGGGTGATATTTGAGGACAAAATTTTGCCTAATAGGGTTCCGGTTAAGCCAAATTCGGAAGTAAGAATAGCGGGTGATGAGCTTCTGAAGAAATTACTTGGCAACTCGTCCGGAATTCACATAGGCAATCTTATAGTCAGAGAAACCATACCGGTTTCTATAGATCTTAATCAGCTTATCCTTAGACACTTTGCAATTCTTTCCGTTACAGGTGGCGGAAAGTCTAATGCAGTATGCGTAATAGCAAATGAAATAGTAAAGAAATTCAACGGAAGTGTAATTCTCATAGACCCTCATGGAGAGTACGTTGGATTTGTTTTTGAGGACAACACTGAGAAAAAGAAGAACGTAATACCTGCCGGAATAAGACCAGAGAGACTTGAACCTTGGGAGTTCTGTTCTTTGGTTGGTATAGATCGGGATGCCTCTGTTCAGAGAATGCATCTAGAAAGGATATTCATGACTGTAAAAAGAGAGAGAATCGGTGGCGCTGAATTCATGAAAAGAGTTCTTGAAATTGCGGAGGATTGGATAAGCTCTCAGGGTGAAATTGAATATTTGGATGCGACGGGATCGGTTAGGAAAGCGAAAATAACGAGAGAAGATCTAAATCCACTTTACAGGGTTAAGGAATACGTTCTAACCTTTTTGAGGAGATATGAGGATTTGCTAACCCAAAGTGACATGCTAGCAAATTTGAGAGATGGATATCTGAATATAGTGAATCTCAGCGGATTCGATGAAGAGCAGATGAGAGTAGTTGTCGCATATCTCCTTAGGAATATTCTTCTTGGCAGGATCAGCTATCTGAGAAACAAGAATAGAGATTACTGGGAGAAGGTTTGTCCAATTGTCAGAAAGCCCGTTCTTATAATATTCGAGGAGGCGCACATCTTCGCTGGGAAGGGTGACGTCTCTTTATGGATGAGCAGAATTGCTAGGGAAGGCAGAAAATTTGGTATAGGGATTGGGATAGTTTCCCAGAGGCCTAAAAAGATAAGCGATGATATTTTAAGCCAGTGTAACACAAAGATAATCCTGCGGATAATCGAACCCAGCGATCAGAAATACATACAGCAAGCGAGTGAACAGATAAGCGAAGATCTTCTAACCGACATTTCTTCCTTGGGAGTGGGTGAGGCAATAATTGTAGGACCAGCTGTGAAAATTCCTGTAGCAGTAAAAATAAGGAAGTTTGAGGGAAGCTATGGTGGCAGAGACGTTGATGTGGTTTCTGAATGGGGGAGAGATGCGAGGGAGTTCAGGTTGGAGGACATCTTATGAAGTTTGCACACTTTGCTGACATACATCTGGGCTACGAGCAATACAATCTTCCTTGGAGGGCTGAGGACTTCTTTCAAAGCTTTAAAAGAGCTGCAGAGATTGCAGTAAAAGAAGGGATAGATTTTGCAATCATCTCCGGAGATCTATTTCACAGAAACGTTCCAAGTCCTAAGACTATTCTTGAGGCCATTGAAGTTCTGAGAATTTTTAAGGAGAAAGAAATACCGGTATTTGCAATTGAGGGAAACCACGACAAAAGCATGAGAGAGTCCGCATATCATCTGCTTGAGAAGTTGGGCCTTTTAAACTTACTGGGGTTTAGAAAAGAGAGAGTAGAGGGGGATTATTTAACAAGCGAGAAAGTTGAAGGTGTTTACCTTGTTAAAGGAGTTTTTAAAGATCTGGAGATAATTGGAGATAAGCACAGGACTAAATGGCAAATAGAGAAAATTCTACCCCTTCTTAAGGGAGGGGGGAAGAGTATTTTGGTACTACATCAGGTCGTTAAGGAAGTAGTTGACATCGATTTGGAAATGAGCTGGGATATAACCATTGACCAGTTGCCGGAGGCAGATTACTATGCATTCGGCCACGTTCACATGCACAGAGAGAAGAAGATAGGGGATTCATTTCTGGTTTATCCGGGTTCTCTTGAGAGGTATGATTCCAGAGAAGCTTCAAAGTTTATCATCTACTTCGACAGACCGGAAATTAGAGAGGGTGAAGAAAAGGGCTTTTGCTTGGTGGAGAATTTCAGGCCGAGGTTTGTAAGGGTTGAGACTAGAGACCTGTTCTCGATCTCGGTTGATGCTGAAAAAAAGGAAGAAGCTGAAAGGAAATTTTTGGAAATCTTGAGAAATTTGAATAAGTTGGCTATTGCTGTTGCAAAGATAACCTGCAGTGAAAACTTGGATTCAAAGAAACTTCTAGAAATTGCTCTTGGCAATTTAAAGCATGCAGAGATAAGCGTAAGAAGAAAAGGGTTAGAAGAAATTCCTGTGATAATTCCCGAAAGACAGTTTTTTAACGATTTTGAGCTTAAGCTCCTCGAAATCTTGAGAGAGGAGGAAGAACACGCAATAAAAACGGCCATTGAGATGATAAAAGAGCATCTGGGATTTGGAAAGAAAGAAAAAGAAGAAAGCACAAGAGGGGAGGTTAAGGAAGTAGGGAAAGAGAAAAGAAAGAAGGTAACCCTTTTCGATTTCCTATGATATTAAAAGAAATAGTAATTAGGAATTTCAAGTCGCATTCTAACACCAGAATAAAGTTTGAAAAGGGTATAAATCTGATTGCCGGCAGAAACGGAGCTGGGAAAAGTTCAATACTGGAAGCAATTCTTGTCGCACTTTATGGCATAAGGCCACCGATGAGAAAAGACGATCTTTTACAAGTGGGGACTGGTGAATATACAATAGATCTCAGATTTGAAATGAATGGAAAAGATTACAGAATAATTCGCAAGAGTTCCGGAAATTCGGAACTTCAGGGAGAATTTTATCTGGAAGGAGATAGGAAAATAAATGAATGGGTGGAAAGAAACATTTCTCCCTTCCATGTATTTACTGGGGCTGTTTACGTAAGACAGGGGGAAATAGAGGCAATAATATCAGATGAAAGCGGGAGAGAAAAGATTATAAGGAAGATAACCAGAATAGAGGATTACGAAAATGCGTGGAAGAATCTTGGACAGGTGATAAGGGAGCTTAGAGGTGAGATGGACAAATACATGGAGCTTTTAAAACAAAAAGAGGATGCTGAAAAAAGGTTTAAGGAAAAAGTTCAGGAAATTGAAAAATATAAAATGGAAATAGAAGATTGCCAAGGGAAGTTGGAGAAACTTAGGATTGAACATAAAAAGGTTTTGGAGGAGAAAAGGGTTTTTGAAGAGTTGAAAAGAGAAATGGAAAAATTAAAAGAGCTAGTTCTAAGATTGGAAGGGGAATTAAAGGGAATGAAGCAAAGGCTTGAAGTTCTTCAATCGCAAAAAGAAGAACTTGAAGCCAAGAGTGTGGAAATAAGGGAAAAATATGAGAAAATGATAAGCTTGAATGAAAAGGCTAGGTTATACATGGAATTGGAAAAGATTCACAAAGAAATTTCTAATGCCTATAAAGAGCTTGATAATAAAATTAAAAGCCTTGAAATAGAAAAAGAGAGATCTCTAAATGAACTCAGGAAATGCGAGGAAGAGAAACGGAACCTTGAAAACTTAAATAAAGAGATTTCGGAGCTGAAAAGTAAATTTGAAAATTTGAGACCGGAAACCCAGAAGTGGGAACAGATAAAATCAAAAGTTGAAAGAAAAGCGCAAATAGAGAAAACTCTATCGGAAAAGGGTTATAGCATTGAAAAAATCGACCAGATGTTCTCCGTTATTCAAAGGGCAAGAGAAAGAGACAGAGGATTGAAGGAAGACTTTTCTAAAGTTTCAATGGAAAAGGGCTCCCTTCTTACCGAAAGGAGAAGACTTGAAGATGTAATTGAAAAGATAAGGACAGTTAGGGGAATTTGCCCTGTTTGCGGGAGAGAGCTGACAGATGCGCACAGGGATGAGTTGTTGAAGAAATTCTCAATGGAGATGGAGAGGCTGAAAAATGAACTACTGAAGGTTGAGGAAAAAGAAAGGAAGCTGATGGAAGAGAGAAAAAAGGTTGAAGACTTGCTTGGAAAACAGGATGTTGTACTTAAGTACAAACAGTTGGCAGATGAATTGAGGAGGATTTCGGAGGATTTGAGGGGTTTTGATGTTGAGAAACTAAAAGATGCAAGTTCTGAGGCTGAAAGAATCCTTTCCAGAATAGCATTCCTTGAAGAATCTAGAAAGAAATCTCAGAAATTTGCAGAAGAATACGAAAAGGCGTTGAAAAAGCTCAAAGAGATAGATGATGAAATTCTGGAACTCAAAAAGCAGTTTAGAGAAAGAGTAGATGAGAGAATTTTAAATGCGGGATTCGAAAACATTGCCGGGTTGGAAAGAGCGTTATCGGAGCTAAGAAGTTATTACGAAGATTGGATGTCGCTGAGGAATTCTGAGAGTGAGTTGAAGGAAGTCGAAGAAAAGAAAAAAGCAGTAATTGCGGAAATAGAGAAATGCGAGTCTAGCTTAAAGGAACAGCTCAGACTATATGAGAAATGCGAAGCAGACTTTAGAAAACTCCGTGAAAGATATGATGAAAGAAGACACTTGGAATTGGAAGATTTGGAGAAGAAAATTTCAAAGGAAGTTGCTGGACTAGAGGAGAGACTCCAAGTTTTAAAGAATAACCTAATATTGCTGGAAAAAGACAAAGATTACCTCCAAAGGCAGCTTGAGGTTATTTATGAAAGTGAAAAAAAAGCCAAAGCAATCGAGAATGTAATCCCAGAACTTGAGAAAATTAGAGAGAAATTCTTGAGCTACAGAAATAAGTTAGCTGAAGCTGCTCTGAAAGAAGTTGAAAGATACGCAAGCGAGATATTTGAGGAGTTCACTGGTGGAAAGTATTCTGGGATAAAGCTGAAAAGGGTGGTGGAATACGGAAGGGAAAGACTTAGGATCTTCGTCTTGCATCACGGAGCTGAAAGAGAAACTAGTTTTCTTAGCGGCGGAGAACTGATAGCACTCGGAATAGCATTTAGACTTGCTTTATCAATGTTTGAATCGGGAGGAAGAATTCCTTTGCTCATTCTTGATGAACCAACGCCGTTTTTGGATGAGGAAAGGAGAAGAAAACTCGTTGAAATAATGACAGACTATCTCCGCAGGATCCCGCAGGTTATAGTTGTTTCTCATGAAGAGGAATTGAAAGACGCTGCTGATAGGGTTATAAACGTGGAATATCGCGGTGGTGTTTCAGTTGTGGAAGCTTAGCGATGAAACATTGAAGAAATTGGAAGGTGAGATTGAAAGGATCTTTGTGAGAGCTGAGGAGATTGCTGGAAAAGTTGAGGATAGGTGGAGAGAAATGCCTGAACCAGTTGAATGCAAAGCCTGTGGGGTAGATGGAAGCAGGGGATTGGAAAAGCTTTCTGGTGCAATCTTGTATTTTGTAACTTCTGTGGGCGTTGGGGAGGATTTGAGGGAAATGAGCGAAGTGACGGTTTTAAAGCCGCACATAAACATAGAGGAGCGAATAAGGCTTCATATGCACACTTCCGAATTCAGAATTGGAAGTTTTGCGGACGAAGAAATTGTTCTATTAGACGGTTCACTTAGGGGAGCTTTTATAAGGCCCGCCTCGTACATAGATGATCCGAAAAAACTTAGGGAAAGTTACGAGCTTGATAGTTTTGTTCAGGATTTTTTGGAAATTCTGGACAAACATTTTGAGGCAATCGGGGATGATCTGAGGAAAGATAATGCCAAAAAGAACTACCTGCTCTCTAGGGAAGAGGTATTTTTAAAGATGGAGGAGGGATATAGAAATGGAGAAAAGAGGGTGGAAGACCTGATGATTTTTGCAGAATATCTAGAATACCTTCATTCCCTGAACAGATTACTAGAAAAAAACGCTGTTTTCATAGCAAAGAACTTTTACACGCACGAATTCGACAGCGAGATTACAGATGCGGCCATCCTTGAGCTTTTATCAATAAAACAGTTTGGATTTGAAAAGGCGGGATACATCATTTTTAAGCCGAGGATTGGAAAGATTTTGCCTTGGTTTGTTCAGGAACAAAAAAGGAGCTTTAAGAATCTTTTTAAAGAAATTAACCTGGCTTTCGTTCGGTTTGAGGATTATGGGAGCATATATCTTGTGGAGAGCACAGAAAAGATCGACGAGGATTTAATAGCAAAACTAAAAAGCCTCGAAGTGAATGGCTATCCCCTCCAGCTTCTACAGGCACACAAACTGGCAAAGATAAAAAGAGCCGAAATAAGAAAACTCGTTTTTAGCCTAATTTCATCTTTAAAACCGGAATATCTTCCTCTGTTTAAAAGAGGAAGAGAGATCGTCGAAGATCAGTAGCATCAATATATTTTGGTGGACTCACTCCTTTGGAGATGAGAAAAGCTTAAATAAATAGAAAGTCTAGATAGAATGTCTAAATGATCTGAGGATATCCCCCGCAGAAGAAAGCCCGGATCTGCGTAATCGCAATGTCTTTGGTCGAATATATAGCCCATGACTTAACGTCGGAAGCTTCGCCCTTTAGGGCGGGGTAGCTAAGATGGGTAACTTCGAGGCTGACGTTAGGCAAATTCTGGATGAAAAGTTTATTGAGAAGGCTAGGAATCTGAAAAAATCAGGGCATATTTTCAACCCCATTTTTTATCTGTTCTTCACCCGTTTAGTTGAACTTTCGGCGATATTTAGGAATATAGTGCTACCCAATAGATATGAACTCGAAGAACTCTTTGCTATGAGGCGAGATTTCCTTCAAATAGACTACAGAACGCTTATAGAAATTATTAGAAGAGCTTGGGTCTATGAAAGAAGTAAGGGTACTGAGTTTAGCTTTAGCA
Organism: uncultured archaeon; assembly: GCA_964463575.1. GTDB lineage: Archaea > Halobacteriota > Archaeoglobi > Archaeoglobales > Archaeoglobaceae > WYZ-LMO2. Next base: position 831 of record CAYXCK010000059.1, on the reverse strand, counting down.
AAAATGCTGACGACATGCTTTACCTACTTTACAGGATGGGAAGGATTCAGAAGGAGCTGGATGATGTTATACTGAAGCATGCAGAATGGAAAAAAGAGAAGCTTATAGAGCTTTATATAAATCTCTTGCGAATTTTACTTGAAATTGAGGATGAAATAAACAGAAGTATAGGTATAGAGGTCTGAGATGTGGATTTAGCTAGGATCGTGTGTCGGGATAATCATAGATCAGGCAAAGATATCTGGCAGAAAATATTCCGTAGAAAGGATTCAGAACGAAGTTTATGACCCCTCCTATTGCAGGAATGTGAGCAATTATTGTCTGAATGACTAAAAGAACAACTTGTAGAATTATTAGGGCTAATATATAATTTATCCATCCAATGCTGTTAATTCTTTGATTTATTTCACTAAAATTGAACGCCTCCGCAACTTTCCCAGTTCTGGCAAGTCTAATTATTCCGATTGTTGCAAAAATTCCGACTATTATTGCAACTATTATAACTGCGATGAATCCGGTAAAAGCGGCGAAGGCTGTGAACGGATTAAAGATAAGGAAAGTACTTATTCCTGAAACAAAGGCTACTATAATCACAGGTATTGCGTAGATGAGCATTGCGACGAATATTTTCAACCCATCAATAAACATCTTTCCCCAATTTTCGAGTTCTGGAGCTGGTTTTCTGTTTCTAAGTATCTCAGCAACGTATCCAAGGAAAAGTGGGAATATAATGCAGAATACGATCAGCAGGAGCCATTTTATCCATTTTCCCCATATCGCATCTTTTGCATAGGCAAAAGAATCTTCTAAAATCCCTACTATGTTCATGCA
>CAYXCK010000058.1:0-8231 GCA_964463575.1 uncultured archaeon | reverse complement strand
TAAATGAATAAGCTTTCAAAAGCCAAAATGTGAGCATTTGCCCAAGTTTTGTTCTTTATTAAGCATAGCCCGCAGTTTAACGAGATCTGCGGGATGGAGCTTAGCCTTTTGAACCGGCAGATAAAGGAGACGTAAAAGCCCCTCTTAACGCCGTAAATCTCGCCTTTAAAGGCAAGATAGTTCAGAGCTGAAGTCCTGACTTTTTTGTATTTTTGTAAAATCTTTTTATCCCCTATAGCCTCTTTTTCATGTGAGAATCGAGAGACCAAGGGGTACTAGGGATTTTTTGCCTGAGGAAATGGAAAAAAGGAGAGAAGTTGAGAGAAAACTGAGGAAATTGGCTGAAAGTTTTGGATATAGGGAAGTTTCTACACCAACATTTGAACATTCAGAGCTTTTTAAGAGGAAATCTGGAGAAGGAATTGTTGAAGAAATGTATGTTTTCGAGGATAAGTCCAAGAGAGAATTGGCTCTCCGTCCTGAACTTACTGCTCCGATAATTCGAATGTTCGTGAATGAGTGTAGCAGGATGCCAAAGCCTCTAAGATTCTATTATTTTGGAAATTGTTTTAGATATGAAAGACCGCAAAAGGCAAGGTATAGAGAATTCTGGCAATTTGGTGTTGAACTGATTGGGTCCGAGTCGTACCTTGCGGATTTAGAAGTAATCTTGCTCGCCTACAAGATGCTTGAGAGTCTAGGAATCGATTTTGAGTTACATATAGGCCATGTGGGTTTACTGAGAAATCTTTTGAAGCCACTAGGTGAAGAATCATCCAAAGCTATGAGACTAATTGACAAGAAGGATAAAGAGGGACTTAGGAGGCTTTTTTCAGAACTTGGAATGAGAGATCTCGAGGAAAAGGTTCTAAGACTAACAGAGTTGGTAGGGGGAAAAGAAGTTATAGAAGAGGCAAAGGAGATAGTGGATTTTGATTTCAATCACGTTGAGAAACTATCAGATTCGCTCGAATCGCTGGGGGTGAAACATAGACTTAACTTTGGAATTGCAAGGGGACTAGACTACTACACCGGTGTCGTGTTTGAGTGTTATGCGAAAGGTTTGGGAGCACAGAAACAGATATGTGGCGGAGGAAGCTACGAACTTGCCCAGATCTTTGGTGGTGAAAGAACACCGGCAACTGGTTTTGCAATTGGCTTTGACAGGGTTTGTGAACTTTTTAAAGGGGACTCTGTAAAAAAGCCAGTAGTTGTTATCGTAAATTTCCCTGGATTCGAAAAAAATGCTTTTGAGCTTGCTATGAGGCTTAGGGAGAGCGATATAACTGCTATTGTTGATGTGATGGGTAGAAACTTGAAAAAACAGTTAAGCTATGCGAATGATATAAATGCTGACTATGCGGTGATAATTGGCGAGAGCGAGGTTAAAGGTGGTATTTTCAGAGTTAAGAATCTTAAAACCGGAGAACAATCAGACGTTAAGGCCGAGAATATTACCACTTTTCTCTCCGAGCTACTGAAAGCAAAAACGTAAAAACTGGAATTATCTCCAGTCTCCCCATCCACATGTTTATTATCAGAACAACCTTTGCAATCCAGCTCAATTCTGCAGCACTTTTTGCAGCGAATCCGAATGCAGGGCCAACATTTCCAAGACTTGTGGCTGAAAGGGACATGGAAGTTTCAAAATCGTATCCAGTTAGGGTTAGAACTAAAGATGAAGTGATAAATATAGATATGTAAAGAATGAAAAAAGCTATGACTTCTTCTATCCTATCTTTTTCAATTGCAAAATCCCCGTATTTAACAGTCCTCACGGTTCTGGGCTCTATTATCTTGTAGATTTGAAGGATTGTATATTTCATCAGAATGACTGCTCTAATAACTTTGAATCCGCCTGCAGTAGAACCGCTACAACCGCCTATTAACATTAAAATTAGCAATATCATTTTTGCAGAAGAGCTCCACTCCTCGAAGTTGGTAGTCGTGAAACCCGTTGTAGTTATTATCGAAATGGCCTGAAAACTTGAATACCTGAGAGATTCCAAAAAACCATAGCGATTCAAATTTATCGCAGTAAGAGACAGTATTGCTAATGCTATTATGAATAGATAATAGCGGAATTCTAGGTCGGCCAGAGTTCTAAGCTGTTTGTTTGTCAGAGCGTAGATTAAACCGAAGTTCATGCCGCCAAGAAAGGCAAAGAATGCTACTACCGCTTCTATCCTGACGTTTTTAAATGCGGCTATGCTCTCCGAACTAGTTGAAAAACCACCAGTTGAAACATTTGATAGAGTATGAACTACGGCTTTAAAAAAATCGAGACCGAGAAAATTGAGAATAAAAATCTCTGCAATGGTTAGAACAAGATAAATTCTAAAGATTGCAATTGCCATATCGCGCATTTTTGGCTTAATTTTAGGTAAAACTACCGCAGGATATTCTGCCATGAAAAGGGCTGAACTCCTTCTGATATTGGGAAGGAACACAAGCGCAAGTAGGACAATCCCAAAGCCACCGAGCCATTGCATAAAACTTCTCCAAAAAAGGAGTGAGAAGGGTAGATTTTCTGGGGTCATAACTGTCGCTCCGGTGGTTGTAAATCCAGATACACTCTCAAAAAATGAGTCTAGTGGATTTATGCCATGAAGAATAAAGGGTATTGAGCCAAAAGCTGGAATTAGAAGCCAAATAACAGCAACGGATATATAGGCTTCTCTTTCCTCTGTTGTCTCGGTGATCTTTTTTCTTGTGAGAAGAAATAAAAGAGATGCGAGGAAAAATACTGCAAAAAAAGGGATTAGAAAGAAATCTGGTCTTTCTGAATATATGTACGCTACTGCAGCCGGAATTAAAAAAGTCGGAGAAAACATTAGGAGAATTCTACCGATTGTACTCAAATAAACATGGTAACTCATATTTCACCTATTTTGTCCAGATCATCCCATGGAACACTAATTATTATTCTGTCCTCCATCTTTAGTTCCAGACCTTCGTACGGTAGGATACCTTTTCCTTCTCTTATCAACGCAATTAAATTTGCTCTTTTTGGCAGATCAAGTTCGGAAATCTTTTTGTTCGCAAGCTTTTCATCTCTAACAACAACTTCAATGACTGCAAACCCTCCGATTTCGGCAACAGTCTTAACTTCTATTCTCTCCATCATAAGCTGCTTCAGAATCTCAAGAACCGCGATCATTTTCGGATTTAAAACGCTGTCAACACCTACTTTTTCAAATATTTCTACGTAATTTCTGTTCTCGACTTTTGCTATTGTTTTCTTGACTCCTATTTTTTTACAGATGAGTGAAATCATTAGGTTTCTCTCATCGCTGTCGGAAAGTGCCAATATCGCATCGGATTTCCCAACTTCCTCTTCGGAGAGGATTTTCATGTCGAGATAGTTTCCGAATACCACCTTTATATCTCTGAATCTCTCGTTTAGGTCTTCGCAGACTTTCTTATTCATTCCAAAAACCTTTATTGATGCATTTTTTCTAAGCAACTCTATTATATAGCTCGTTATATTACTGGTACCAAATATGCTTATTCTCTTTGCTTGTCCTTTTAAAATGTCTCTGAGTTGCATCAGTTCAGAGCTTTTTCCTAGAATTTCCAATTTATCCCCGGCCTCTATTTTTTCTATACCTGGAGGCAGAATTTTGCCATTTCTCTGGATTGATACTATAAGAGTATCCGGAGGTAATTTTAACTCGCTAAGACTTTTTCCGGCAAATTCGGAATCAGGTGTGATTTGGACTTCAAGTATTTCCATTCCACCGCCAAGGGTTATCACTCCTACGATCGGGAGAATTCCTGCAACCCTCACAGCCTCATGAGCTAGGGCAAGCGATGGACAGATCACCAAATCAAAACCAAGTGGATGGTATCTTATAACCGGGGAATCAACGTATTCAGGATTTTCTATTCTAACAAGAGTTTTTCTCGATCCTAGTTTTTTAGCTACAAGAGCTGATATTAAGTTTATTTCGTCGTTTCCAGTTACTGCAAGAAAATAGTCCGCTTCATCGACTTTTGATTCCTTTAAAACGTTTAGGTTTCCAGCGTTACCTTTTATCGTTATTACATCTAACTCTGAAAACCTTTCAAGCTTTTCCTTATCTTTATCTATTACGTAGACGTCGTTTTTCTCAGAAAGAGATCTTGCAAGCTCGTAGCCCACCTCGCCAGCTCCAGCGATTACAATAAGCATTATTCTTTATTTTTTCCCCGGTGTATATATCTTTTGCTTAATCCCAATAAAGCTAATCCCAATTCAAACATCAGAATGAACGTTAGCAATGAAGCAATTTGAGTAAAGCCTGAAATGTCAATAGGAGAGTTGAAAATCACTAGAATGGAGATTATGTATATAGGAATTCTAAAACTTTTCATCGTTTCGTACTTCACCACTCCAAAGCTATCGAGTAAAAAGATTGCAAGCGGAATTTGAAGTGAAAAAGCGAAAATAAAGGCAATTTTAAGTGCATTCGCTATGGTTCTTTCAGCAGAGTAAAACTCTTCTCCATATGAAAGGCTGTAAAGCGCTGGGACTATGAACCTAAGCGCTAGGAATATACCGAGTATGAACAGGATATATGTTGCGATCAACGCAAGTTTTAGAAATCTTCTTTCGTTGCTATACAGTCCGGGTTTTGCAAACATGTAAAGCTCAAAGGATGCGTAGGGATAAACTAATATTAGACCAAGAATCAGAGAAAAAATTAGATTTAGAAGAATCCATTCCATTACCCCAAAGATAAACATCTGTTTTCCTACAATTTCTTGCCAAAAAATCTTGATAATAGTTGGAGAGAAAAATAAAATAACCAAAGTTACTAAAGCCAAAGCTATGACTACTCTTTTTAATCTTTTTCTCAGCTCTGCTATATGTTCAGTAAGTTTTTGTTCTCGGTCTTCCACAGCTAGCTCTTAACACCCAAAATCGACTTTGGTGATCTTTTTATTCTTCTTCTCTTCTTTCCCTCTGAATCATATTTTTGGTTCGGTCCAGGTTTCTTATAGTTCTGCCATTTTGTAGGAACAAGGCGATATTCATTACTATTTCTCTTCCTGATCTTTATCCAAGTTACGCTTCCGGTTTTTCCCATTGAAGAAGTTAATTGTCTCTTTTTAAAAGCTTTACCACTGGAAGTTTCACTGATTACAACTGAAAGTCCCCCTTCAGGGCCGGGCTCAGGAATATGACTGAAAATTAAAAAGGCAATGATAGTTTTTGGGTATTCTGTGCAAAATGTCTGAAGAGCCTATTTATGCAAAATTTTTGAATTCTAAAAGCAGATAAAATAAAGCTCACTAATAGCTACTACCGCGGATTTTATACAGCTTTTTTTATTCCTCTGAAGGAAGTTTTTCAATTGTAAAGGAAAAAGAATAAATATTAACAGTCAAAAAAAGTTTGGCTATGGTCGAGGCAATAGTCTCTGGGGAGATACTAAAAACGATATCCAGAGCGATAGTTGCTCTAGTAAGCGAATGCAGAATTCATTTTCTAAATAAAGGACTGCATTCTAGAGCTGTTGATCCATCAAACGTTGCAATGGTAATCGTTGACGTCCCGAAGGAATCAATGGAAAGTTATAGAGTTGACGAAGAGAAAGTGATAGGTGTAGACATGAACAGAATCTTCGAGATTAGCAAAACGATGACTGTGAAGGATCTGGTTGAATTATCTGTCCAAGATGAAACAAATCTCCGTATAAAATTTGGGGCAGTTGAATATAACCTTGCGTTGATTGACCCGTCGGCTATAAGGAAGGAGCCAAAAATTCCCGAATTAAATTTGCCAGCAAAGATTGTACTAGATGCAAAAGAATTCAAGAGGGCAATATCGGCTTCCGAAAAGATAAGTGAAAACGTAATTCTGAGGTCAGATAAAAATAGTTTCACAATCGAGGCCAAAGGGGATGTGGAAAGAATAACATTCACTATGACTGGAAGCGAGCTAATAGAGTTCAATGGAGGAGAAGCAAGGAGTATGTTTAGCTTGGATTATCTCAGGGAGTTCTGTAAGATTGCTGGGGCTGGAGATTTACTTACAATTTACTTGGGCACTAACTATCCGGGTAGATTCTCTTTCGAGCTTGTGGGCGGGAAGGTGAGGGTGGAATACATCCTAGCTCCACGTGTGGAAAGCTGATGAAATTTTTACCGATTTTTCGTCTTCTATCTACTTATCCATTTCTTAGTTTTTCTTCAAAGCTTTTTCAAGACCTTGAAATCGAAAAAGAGTTATCGAAATTTCCAGATACCATAGAAAATGCTAAAAGAAACATTTTACAGGCTGTTAGTGGTAAAGTCGTTCAAAGAAGCCCGTTAGAAACATTTCCTTGCTTTGAATGTGAGCTAAAATGTAGCAAGTGCGGAGAATTAGGAAGATTTCAGAACTGTAATCTCTGCATGGAGTGCTTTGCAAACTGCACAGTTCCATATAGTAGAGAGGCTGCGGAAAAAGTGAGACTGTCTGCAAAATTATCAGTTCTAACTTTTGCTATCGAGAAAATGCTTGTATCGAAGCTTGAGGATTGGGTTAGAATGAGGTTTGCGGTTAATGAAGCAGAATCATTTTCTAGAGCCATTGAGAAGGAAAGGGATGAAGTTATTTGGCTTATTGCTAGAGATCTAGGCTTGAAACTCAGAAACTGGGAAATGCATATCTCAAGTTATCTTAAAGCTTCATCAAGAATAAGGGATGACGAATGGCGTCTCTTAAATAAAACTTTCTCCCAGGGTTATGTGAAAACAACTAAACCTCAGGTTTTAAGGATAATTAAAGAATATCTCAGGATGGTGTTTTTCGAAAAAATAGATATTTTTTTCAGCATTTTGGAACCCCACTTGAGGGAAATTGAGAAAATTGTTTTAAAAGAGAGAAGGGTAGATATGGATCTGGGAGCTGTCGATGTCAGCTGTTTTCCTCCTTGTATGGCTGAAATTCTTTCAGAAATAAGGAGAGGAATGAACGTTCCACATACTGCAAGATTTGCATTGACATCCTTTTTGCTCAACATAGGAATGAAAGTTGACGAAATAATAGAGATTTTCAAGACAGCACCGGATTTTGATGAAGAGAAGTCCAGATATCAGATAGAGCATATCGCAGGTATGAAAGGAAAAGGTACGGAGTACACCGCCCCTTCCTGCAATACGATGAGGACGTACCAAAACTGTGTTTCAAGCTGCAACGTCAAACATCCGCTTATTTTTTACAAAAATTGTAAAAAAAGAAAGTTAAGTCTTGAGAACACTTTCCGCAGCTAGCTTTATATCTTCTGCTTTAACTGTTTTTCTCCCAGCATTTTTCGCTAATTCAGTAGCTTTTTTTGCAATAAGCGTTATCTTGTTCTCTATCTCCTTTGCAAGCTCTAATCTGGCGTCCTCGCTAACTCTTATTGCACCAGCTTTTTTCAGCAATCTCTCAACTGGTGCGAGGGGTAACTCCAACTGCGCCTCTGCCATACCAATGAATTATGCGATCATCTCTTATATAAATTTTTTCATCGGCATAACTTTTTTCAAGCTTAAGCGAGTTGAGATCCAAATCCAAGTTGTCTCTAAAGACTCTTGAATTGGTAGATAAAAATGTGATTTGAAGTGGAGAAATCTCAGTTCTTCAACTCCTATTAGAGTTCAAGATCATAAATCAATTTTCCTTTTTCGATACGAGCATTTTTGCTTATCTTATGTATTAAAGTTCTGTGATCTATTATGTGAACCACTTTAAATCCTTTTAGACAGAGATAATCTGATATAAATTTCCTATGACATTTCCAGAAAAATTTCTCGGCACACATAATTGCAGTTCTTTTTCTTTTGGCAATATCAATTAAATCTAAAATTTCACGCTCAAATTCATCTGTAAGCATGAAGTCTGCATAATTTCTAAATCCTGGACTTTTTATCGCCTTATTTAGTGATTCTTTTAATATTTTCTTTCTGAAGCCTCCTAGATTTGGTTTTTGTATATACTCTATACCATAGGAATTCAATACTTTCAAGTTCTCTCCATCGAAGTGTTTAAATCTGGACTTTGGAATTCTTCTTACATCAACAAGGACTTCTATGCGATGAAAAATTAGCAAATTTAAAAAAGTCTCAAAATCTCTGTTAGAATGTCCTATTGTGTAGATTAGAGTTCCTGTATCCCCAATAGTTTCATCGCCCTCTCGGGATTGACTTGGTACGCGTGAATAGCATTGCTAACATTCCTGAAATCCCTTATGTTGTTTGCAACCATGAACTCCAGCACT
>CAYXCK010000057.1:0-8454 GCA_964463575.1 uncultured archaeon | reverse complement strand
GACTACTATGTCAACTATACCAAGCTGTTTTGCCTCTTCTGCATCCATTTGATCCCCAGTTAGACAGTAGCGTATCATCTTTCTTCCGATTACGGCCAAACCTAGGGAAGATGCTATCGGGGGCATAGCTCCAATGAGTCCCTCTGGAACTGAGAAGACAGCATCATCGCTGGCAATTACTACGTCAAATGCCAGGTTTAGCTCTAACCCACCGCCAAATGCTATTCCATTCACCAACGAGATTATTGGCTTCTTGTAATTCGAAATTGTGTTGAGAAGCGGCATAGCTATGTTTGTGAAAAATTCCTTTCCATCTAGGAACGATTTCCATGAGCCCATCACAGCTATATCGTCACCGGCACAGAAAGCTCTCCCTTTCCCAGTTATTACCACGGCTCTTACTTCCGGATCCTTCTCAGCCTCTAAGAAAGCCTCATTCAAACCCTTCCACATTTCCTCGTTAAGCGCATTCAGCTTTTCCGGTCTGTTCATTGTGATAAGCGCATAATTGTCCCTTTTCTCGTAAATAACCGGTCCAAATTCTTTTCTGTGATATCTCCACTTGTAAAACCCTTCTCCGGTTTTCTTTCCAAGCTTTCCTTCTGCAACCATGTTCGATAGCAGCGGATCAGCGCCCCCATCTAGGGCCTTTACAACGTTGTCAATTCCGAAATCGTCGGCCATTTCTAGGATACCCTTGGGGTATCCCATTCCGAGAACCATTGCTTTGTCTATGTCCTCCCTGCTTGCAACTCCATTCCTTATAAGCCATGCAGCCTCGTTTATGCCTGCAGCTAGCAACTTTAGCGGATTCACTTTGTATGCGGATCTTGGCAATATTTTTGCTCTGCTGTAAAAGCCCTCATATTCATAGAATCCCTTTCCTGTTTTCATTCCAAATCTTTTCTCCTCCATCATCTTCTTTAGGATTTCCGGAACTTCTAGGTCCATTCCCCTTTTTCTAAGTTCGTTTATCACATTGTACAGCACGTCAACTCCGCTGAAATCGGCAACTTCAAGGAGCCCCATTGGCATGCCAATCCTGTATTTAACCGCTGCATCTATTTCCTCAGCTCTGTAACCTTTCTCCATGAGCTTCATCGCTTCGCTGAATATTCTCACATTTATTCTGTTTACAACAAACCCGGGAACATCTTTCTCAACAACAATGTAGTCCATTCCGATAGATTTTGCGAATTCGACGGTCTTTTTTAGCGTTTCATCGCTAGTTTTCTCGCTTCTTATTATTTCCACAAATCTGATTAGAACTGGCGGGTTGAAGAAATGCAGGCCTATAACTCTGTCCTCCCTTCTAGTGGCAGATGCTATATCTGAAATCGGAATTGTTGAGGTGTTGGTTGAAAGCACAACTTCGGGTTTGCAGTTTTCATCGAGCTTTTTAAATACCTCCTTCTTCACCTCAGTCCTCTCAACCACGGCCTCTATTACAAAATCGGCATCTTTTGCGCATTTTGCGAGATCGGTTGAAGTTCTTATTTTATTCAGCACTTCCACAGCATTTTTTATCGATCCTTTTTCCTCCAATTTCTTAAGACTCCATCCGATTTTCATCTTGGCAGATTCCAGTATTTCATCCGAAACGTCAACGAGGTCAACTTCATAACCAGCCATTGCGCAAACACTTGCAATTCCGTGTCCCATTGTTCCTGCACCAACTACGAGAATCTTCATAGGATCACAGTCAATTAAAGTATAAAAAGTATAAAAATATTGCTAATCTTTTGCCTTGGTTCCTGTTTGGATGTAGTATTCCTTATACGCCTCCCTTAAAGTCCTTTTGCTGAATTTTCCAACGCTCGTCTTCGGTATTTCATCGACAAATATAATATCATCTGGTATCTGCCATTTTGCAAACCTCTTTGCTAAATGTTCTTTTATCTCCTCTTTCGTTATGCTTTCTCTGTACTCTTCCTTTGGAACTACGAGTGCGAGAGGTCTTTCCTGCCACTTTGGATGCGGAACACCAATTACGCACGCTTCGAGAACTTTTGGATGGGCCATGATGTAGTTTTCCAGATCTACACTGCTTATCCATTCTCCGCCGCTTTTTATTAGATCCTTGAATCTGTCCACGATTTTTATGTATCCGTGCTCATCGATCGTTGCGGCATCTCCGCTCCTCCACCATCTACCGGTTTCATCTTCTAGGAAGGATTCAAATGTTCTCGGATCTTTGTAGTATTCTCCGGTTATCCAGGGTCCGCGAATGCAGAGCTCCCCTACTGTTTTTCCATCCCACGGCAGCTCTTTTCCGCTCTCGTCGACTATCTTGACATCAACTCCAAAAACTGGTATTCCTTGCCTCCTTTTTATTTCCCATTTTTCTTCTTCGCTCAGATTTTCAAGTTCCGGTTTCAGAAAGTTGTAACAGACGAGAGGACTCGTTTCCGTCGCACCGTATGCATGGATGATCTCAATTCCAAACTCCTTTAACTCTTTCATCATTGCCAATGGCGGTTCTGTGGCCCCACTAAAGGCCCTTATGTTTAATTTTGGCTTTGGCTCAAGCCTGCGGAGATAGTTGAGCATTGGTATAAATATTGCGGGAGCACCGGCGGTAACTGTAACTTTTTCACCTAGCATTATATCGACCAAGGTTTTCATGTCTTCAAGTGTGTATCTGCCGGGAAAAACCAGCTTCGCCCCCGCTATCGTTGCAGCGAAAAATGCACCCCAACCAGTAGCATGGAACATTGGAACGATCTGCATGAAAACATCATTCTTGCTCATGTTTAAGGCTGTCAGGATCGCCATGGAATGCAGCACAATCGATCTGTGTGAATAGTAAACGCCTTTTGGCTTTCCTGTTGTTCCAGAAGTATAGCATGCGGAAAAAGCTGACCTCTCTTCAATAACAGGAAAATCATATTTCTCTTCCTGATCCTTAAGCAAGTCCTCATAATTCAGGGTCTCGAAAAACGTTTCAGGTGGCTTTCCATCGCTCATAACAACAATTTTGGCCTTTAAAGCTTCAACCAGCGGGATTGCTAGAGGTAACAGGGATTCATCGACGAAGAACATCTTCGCACCGCTGTGCTTCGCAACGTAAATCAGCTCCTCCGGATGCAGTCTTAAATTCATTTGAAGCAAAACCGCACCGATTCCGGGTATTCCGAAGTAGAGTTCGTAAAACCTGAATGTGTTCCAGCTGATCACACCTATTCTGTCTCCAACCTTAACTCCGAGACTTTCTAGTGCATTTGCAAGTCTCGAAACTCTTTTTAAGGCTTCTGAATAGTTGTATCTGAAAATACTACCGTCGAGTTTTCTGGACGCGATCTCTCTGTTCGGAAAATACTTTGCCGCATATTTAAGCATGTCTATAACGTTCAGCTCGCACTCCATCATTGTTGAGGGGAAACCCTTAACCATCATAACCCCCACCACTAAATCATTTTAATTTTCATTTATAAATTTTTTGAATTACACAAAAATTTTTATACATTGAATAAATTATTTTTGTTATGTTCGAGCTACCTGAAGACATAAAGCTTCTGAAAAATGCGGTAAAAGAATTTGCGGAAAAGGAGATAAAGCCTTTTGGAAAAGAATACGACGAGAAAGGCGAATATCCATGGGAAATTCTTAGAAAGGCTGCAAAATTGGGTTATATAGCCCCAGATCTCCCCGAGGAGTATGGTGGCTCAAATCTTTCAGTTCTTGGCTGTGCTGTAATTGTGGAAGAATTTACGAGGGCAGATAGTAGCATAGGTACCGCCATTTTCTCATCTTCTCTGGGATGTCCGATGGTAAAATATTTTGGAACCGAAGAGCAGAAAGAAAAGTATCTGCCAAGAATTCCGAAGGGAGAGGCCGTTTCGGCGATTGCGATAACCGAACCTGACTGCGGAACAGACGTTGCGGCTATAAAGACAAGGGCCACGAAAAAAGACGGAGGGTGGATTTTAAATGGAACAAAGACTTTTATAACTAACGGGAGCATTGCGGACTGGGTTGTCGTGCTTGCAAAGACGAATCCGGAACTGGGATACAAGGGTATGAGCGCTTTTATCGTTGAAACATCATGGGAGGGATATGAGGCTAGAAGAATAAAGAAGATGGGGCTTAACTGTCATGATACCGCAGAGGTTTTTCTTAGAGATGTCTTTGTCCCTTCTGAGAATTTGGTCGGAATGGAAAACATGGGTTTCTATCAGTTAATGCGTTTCTTCAATGAAAGCAGAATTGGAGTTGCAGCTTCCCAGCTTGGAATGGCGGAGGGGGCATACGAAAGGGCTTTGGAGTACGCTAGGCAGAGGAAATCCTTCGGAAAGCCTTTGATAGAGCATCAGGCTGTTTCGTTCAAGCTGGCTGACATGTTCACAGAAATAGAGGCCGCAAGGCTGCTGGTTTATAGAGCTGCATGGCTCGTGGACAGTGGCTCTCCAAACCCGGCTCTAAGCTCTGCTGCAAAGCTTTTTGCGAGCGAGGTTGCGGTTAGGGTTACATATGAAGCTGTTCAGATCTTTGGCGGCTATGGATACAGCAAGGAGTACGATGTTGAAAGATATTACAGAGATGCAAGAGTTGGAACCATTTACGAGGGCACAAGCGAAGCGCAGAGAATTGTTATATCGAGATTTTTGGCAGGGAAACTGGGATGAGCATGTACAATTGCATTATAAAAATTTTTAGGGCTTTGTAACAATTGCAACCGAAGCCACAGAATAGGGGCCGCCAAGATTATGGGCAAAGCCCGCTTCAGCGTCTTTAACCTGCAGACCTTCAGCTTTTCCAAGCACCTGTTTTGCAAGTTCTGCAATCATTCTTACACCGCTCGCTGCAATCGGATGTCCGAATGACTTCAGCCCGCCGTCTGGATTTATCGGAAAATCTCCGTCTATTGCGGTAACACCTTCCCTTATCAGCTTAGCCCCCTCTCCCATCTTGCAGAGCTGCATGTCTTGGTAATTTATCAGCTCCGTGATCGTAAAGCAGTCGTGGACGATGCCGAAGTCTAGCTGCTTTCTCGGATCTTCAATTCCTGCCATTTTGTATGCCATTTTGGCTGCTTTTACTGTTGCTGGAAAGCTTAAAAAGCTCTCAGAGGGTCGATGCCATGGATGCATGGTTTCTACAGCCATTCCAATAGCCTTTATCACAGCGTACTCGCACCCCAGTTTTTTGGCTATTTCGGGGCGCGTGAGCACAACAGCTGCTGCTCCATCGCTAACCGCGCTGCAATCGTAAATACCGAGCGGATAGGCGACGATTGGTGCCTTCAGGACTTCTTCTACCGTCACCTCTCTTCTGAAATGAGCTTTGGGATGTCTTGCTCCATTGTAGTGGTTTTTCACAGCAACTAGTGCAAGATCTTCTCTTTTCCATCCCCATTCTTTAAAAGCCCTATTTGCAGCCATTGCAAACATTCCTGGAGCGCTAACAACCGGCATTCCGATGCTGAAAATACCTTCAATCGGAGGTATACCTCTGCTGCCGGCATCCATTAACTTTTCGACGCCCGCTGCCATAACTATATCGTAAGCACCGCTTGCAACCGCGAAGCAGGCATTACGGACGTTATCCATTCCCGTTGCGCAGTAATTTTCCACCCTACTTATTGGCTTTCCAAAGAATTTCAGCGAATCGCTGAAAACGTTTCCGCTTATTCCTGTAAAGGGATAGAATGTTCCGCACCACACGGCTTCGATGTCCTTCAGTTCTAGGTTTGCATCTTTTAAAGCCTCATAAACAGCCTCAACCAGCAGATCATCATGATCTTTGTCCCAGTGGTGTCCAAACTTCGTTACCCCGCAACCTATGATTGCAACTTCCATAAAATCACCTCAAAAGCCTGACCTTCCAACCATAATACCTGAAATTATTCTTTTCAAATAGAAGCCTGAAAGTCCTCTCAACTTCTGCATCGCATTCTATACCTTTAAAATCTGTTAATGTATCGGTTACCTCAAACAGCACTCTACCCCCGCCCTCTAAATCCACTACAGCTACACAGTGCGGATGTGCACCGTCGCCGATGTAATTCCCCGGGGAAACGAGGTAGTCGATCGTGAAGGTGTAAATTTTCCCCCTGTATCCGAGCTTTGTCTCCTCGAAATCATCCTTTGCTCCGCATTCAACGCAACATCTGCTTATCGGGTAACTGATTGTTCCGCATTTCCTGCACTTCATGCCGTAGAATCTTATGACGGATTTCTCCTCTCTCCAGAGTTTCGCTATTGAAGGTCTATCAGGAGCGTCACGGTTTGCCGTAAGTCCTTTGTTGTACAAATATTCCCCATAGCTAATTTCCTTTCTGCTTTCTAGCATCTTGCCGAGATTTGTTTGAATTGGTTCATTTATCTCTATCGCAATCACATCTGCTCCTTCTCCATAGCCTCCAAGCAAAATTCTTCCAGTTCTGTCAAGCTGTGATGCAAGCAGAAGCATCGGATGTGCAGTTCCAAGAATTCCCACATTTTTGAAGAAAAATTCCTGCGGTTTTGCTCCAACGGCTTTCAGCAAACCCTCGTAGCTCTTCGGATCTGGGGCAGATGCAACGATGCGATCGAAGTCCATTGGGCTCATCCCCAGATTTCCGAGCAACGACATTGCGGAGCGCTGGATACTTGAAGCATATCCAAAAATAGCGTCAAGGCGGGCATCGAAGCTTATGAGCTCATCCTTGAGCATCCAGGCCCCTAGTAAAGGCTGGTATGAGGAATTGTATCCAACTATCTTTGCTGCCCCCTCCTTTTCAACGGCAATCGCAACAGCACCGTCGCCGTATATCTGTTCGTACAGACTTCCGGGTTTTATCGGAATACAGTCCGCTGCAACCACTAGCACCCTTTTAAATTTTCCAGAATCAACCAGTTCGTTTGCCGTAATCAGCGCATTTGTTGAAGCCCTGAAACTGTTTGAGAAATCCATTGTAAATGCGTTATCTAAATCTAGGGCCGAGGCTATAAAGCTTGCGGACTGCTTGATTTTGAAAGGTGATGATGTGGAAGCAAAAAGAACAGCGTCAAACTCGCCTTTGAGCATTCTTGCAGCCTCAACGGCCATCGTTATGCTGTCTTCATCCCAATGTCCAACGGATTTTTCTCCACCCATTGAGGGAAGTCCAGTAGCTTTTGCAATTTCATCCCTTTTTAACTTCCAAACTGGCAAATAAACGCTGCAGTCGCTTATCGATGCCATGGTCGTATTTTACTCTAAAATATTTAAAATTTTTGATTAATTTTTTTATTGCAGTACGAAAAATTTTTAATTGTCCTTTTGTAAAAATAAAAATATGGGTATTCCCGAGCAGTTAAAAAAGGCGAAGTTCATCTGCATTGAAACTTATAAAAAAAGTGGGGAAGCCGTTAGAACTCCGGTATGGTTTGCGATAGAGGGAGATTTAATCTATTTCCATACTCCCAAGAACTCCGGGAAAGTGAAGAGATTGAGGAGAAATCCGAGGGTTCGTGTGGCACCATGTTCAAGGTTTGGGAAAATAGAAGGGGACTGGTTTGAAGGTGTCGCTACTGAGCTCGCCGAGAAGGATGTGGAGAGGGTAATAAAATTAGTGAATTCAAGACTGGGATTCTTGGACAAGATTATCAGCCTTTTCCACAGAAAGAACAGGTTGGCCTTCTCTATTAAGCTCGGGTCTTGAAATGAAAATCGGTGCTCCGATCTGGTACGGGCACAAACCTTTTGAGAACAAGTTCAAGGAAATTTTGGATACGGGTTTTGATTATCCGGAAATAGCTCTGGATTATCCCTTTCCCGAAAGGGCTGAAGAGCTCGAAAAAGCGATAAGAGATTTTGACTTAAATCCGGCATTTCATGCCCCTCTCGACATGCTCATTGCCTGTCCGAGAGGGGAAATTTTTAAGGCTTCGATGGAAATTTTGGAAAAATGTCTTAAATTTGCGGCAAAATTCGAAACGCTGTACTTTAATTTTCACGCTATGCATTTCACACCCACATACCTTTTCCCTGAGATAAGAGAGCAGGGCATAAAAAATCTAGAGTACGCGATAAGATTTGCCGTTAAATTTGGTGAGGAAGCGGGATTTGATGTTTGTTTGGAAAATGATCAGTTCTTCATGGAAGATTTTGTTCTTGGAAACGTAAAGCTAACTCTCGACCTCGGACATTTTGTCATGGACACTTATAGACTGGGGGAGGATTATAGGCAAGCTTTGAAGGATTTTGCGAAAAAATACGGAAAAAGAATCGTCGTCTTTCACGTACACGATGTAAGCTTCAGCTCTTTTTCGGATCATCTAGCCCTTGGATCCGGAGATCTCGATTATGAAATTCTCAGGTGGCTGGTTGAAAATTTGAGACCAAAATTCCTAGTGCTTGAGGTATTCTGGAAAGATGTGAAATACAGCATGAAATTTGCCGATAGGGAGGATCTTAGAAGAAGCCTCAACTTTTTAAATTCAGTTCTATCCAGATAGCTTGGGGACTTTTGATATCCAAAGATAGATATAT
>CAYXCK010000056.1:3031-8833 GCA_964463575.1 uncultured archaeon | reverse complement strand
GTAACTTTCCATATGCAATGCAATTTGAATAAACCAAATAAACTGCAATGCCTCCCAGAAATTTCTCGGTGGTTTTGCTGGCACTCTCTCACATATTTCCGAAATCTTAATCAACTCCTCCTTTCTTTCGCCTTCAGCTTTCTCTGACAATTCCTTCGCCTTGGCCGCGTATCTTTTGGCAAAGTTAATTACTCCATCGCATACAATTGCAAGGGCTTTGTAGAACAAATTCTTCTCGATGTCTTCAGGTTTTTCTAGCTCTAAATTTTCAAATTCGTATATTCTCCTTTCAGCAAATTCTTTTATCTTTTCCAGTCCCACTTCAAGCAAGAAGGGATAATCCACGCTAAAATGCGAGATTCCAGCTATTTCTGTTGCAACATAAAAAGCCCCTTTGTATAGTAGTTCGAGGCAGAATTTTGGCGTTATCTTTTCAGCAAAGGCCCCAAGATTACGATTTTCCCAGTAAGGTGCGATTTCCCTTCTTATTAACTCAACATCCTCATCACTGATTTCAAGCGGATTGTCTTTTCTTTTTCCTATCCCCTCAAGTTCTGGCAAGATCCTCAAACCAACTCCCTCAGGATAAAGTATCGCTGAAGGTGGATCTTTCACCATTGCACCAACTATTAATTCATCAGGGAAAATTACAACGGGAATGTTTTCAAGAACGTGCTTTAAAGCCTTTGCTTGTCTAATTACCATCGGTTCACCTTCAGTTGCCTTCATAGAGTCTGTGTAAAATCTTGCACGATCTACAAATACCTTCGGCTTTCTGTTTAGCAACCTAGCTCTAAGTCTCTCTATCCGATCCATATTCAAAATTATTTTATAAGCTATATTTCAAGGTTTCGAGCGATTAAAAGCCACCCCCATCCATTTCTTGTGGAGAACTGCAACAAAAAGGATAAAGAATTTCTACAAAGAAAAAGACTTATCTAAAATGCTCAAAAAAGCTAGAAATGTATGAAAAATCTTTTTCCCAAGAACCCGCATGATATCCTCTTCTGAATCCAACTTCCTTCCGCCCTGAAGGAGCAAATGTCGCTGCCAGAACAGAGCTACATTCCTCTTCAGGGTTTGGCCCCAGCTAGCTTTCTAGCTCATTAACTTCCATCCCCTTCAGGACCGGCTACCAGATCTGCGTTGAATACTTTTTTCAGCTTTTGCACTAAATAATCCTCTCTTACTCGCAGCTTCGTTGTTCTTGTTCAGAATCTCTGAGTTCTAACCTCTACCTCCGCCCTAAAAGGCGAGAGTTTCAGTTGTAACACTTTCAGTTGCAACACCAAAAAAGAACAATAGAAAAATTTATTAAATACTTCGATACCAATTAATTAAACGGCGGCGGGGGTGAGATGTTGATATCGGATAAAATAGAAATTGAAAAAATAGTTAATTTAATAAAAAATGAAATAGAAAATTCTGAGATTGCGAAGAAGATAACAGAGCTCGACTCGAAACTTGTTGAAATGAAAAAGACCATTGAAAGCGTCGTTATAGAGCTAACGTATATAAAAGATGAGCTTCGAGAGTTAAGAGGCGACAAGAAGAAACCATTTGAAATAAAGACTGAAAAGGAGCAAAGAACAACTATGGGAACCGAGAAAAAGGATACACAAATGCAAGTAAAGAAGACTGAAGAAAGAAAATTGGAAACCGCAGAAAAAAAGGCAGAAGAGGATTTGATAATTTGCGACTGAAATGCTAATCAAAAAGATTACCTTAAGGAATTTCAAATCTTTTGGCAAAAGAGTCGAGATACCTCTCCTACCCGGATTCACAGTGATCACAGGACCTAACGGAAGCGGAAAGTCAAATATAATTGATTCCATTCTTTTTTGTTTGGGTCTGTCAACTTCCACCAAACAGTTAAGAGCTGAAAGACTCTCGGATCTAGTATCCGATGGTAAAAGAGATGCAGAGGTATCTATAACGCTTGGAGATGACGGAAAGAATTATGAAATCACAAGAAAAATTAAAGTTACCGAAAAAGGTTATTATAGCTATTATTACCTAAACGATAGGTCAGCTAGCTTGCAGGAGATTCAAAGCCTCCTCTCCCAACTTGGAATTCACAGCGATGCCTGCAATATAGTATTGCAGGGAGATGTAACGAGAATCGTTGAAATGTCACCAATTCAGAGAAGGAGAGTTCTGGAAGACATTGCTGGAATTTCAGAATTTGATGAAAAGAAGGAGAAGGCTCTTGAGGAGCTTGATAGAGTTAGGGAAAATATAGAAAAAATTGGAGCTGTCATCTTGGAAGTTGAGGCAATGCTAAAATCACTGGAAAAAGACAGAAACGATGCCCTGAGATACAAAGAGCTTTTGAGCAGAAAAGCTGAATGCGAAACACAAATAAGAGTTCACGAAATGATTTCGCTGAAATCGAATAAAGAAAGAATTGAAAAGGAAATTGAGAAGGTTGAGAAGGAGAAGGACGGACTGTCAGCTATTCTACCAGATATTTCAAGAAAAATAATTGAGATAAACGATGAACTTAAGAAAATAGCTGAAGAGATATCAAAATTTGGAGACGAGAGACTCAGCGAAGTTCAGACGGAAATTTTAAGAATTTCGTCAGAATTGGAAGTCACAAGAAAATCAGAAGCGATATACTTGGAAGAATTGAAAAGAATCGAGGATGAAATACTTAGGAGGAGGAGCGAAGTTATAAAGCTAAAGGATGAACTGGAAAGAACTGAAAAGAGCTTAGAAGATGAAATACTGAGAAAAGTTAGCCTAGATGAAGTTCTTAATGAGTTGAGTGAAAAAATAGAGGCCTTAAAGAGCAATTTAGAGAAAGCTGACAGAAAGCATCAAGAATTGAAAAATGAGCTTTTAAACAAAAAAGAACAGCTTGAAAAGCTTAAAGAAGAAAAATCAAAGCTAATATTGGAGAGAGATAAAGCAATAGAGCTCCTGAGGAGAATAGAGACTGAGATTGAAGATCTAAAAAATGAGAAACTAAAGCTCTCTTTAAAAACCGATGAGGATCGAAAAGTCATCGATAAGCTTCAAAGAGAACTTCTAGAATATGAAAAACAGCAGAAAGAGGTACATTCTGAATTCCTTAATGCTGATAAAGGTCTTTTCTCTCTGAGATCAAGACTCTCTGACGTTGAGGAAGAGCTGAAAAACCTAGAAGTCGAGATAGCAAAAATCAGGGCAAAATTTACGGCACTACACAACTATTCAAAACCAGTTGAAGTTGTGCTCAACGCTAAAAACCGAGGGGAACTAAAAGGAATTTTTGGCACCGTTGCGCAGCTCGGAGATGTTGATGAAAAATACGTCAATGCGATAGAGGCAGCAGTAGGTGGGGCTCTGCAGTATATAGTTGTGGAAAACGAGGATGATGCAGTAGAAGCTATAAGGTACCTGAAACTTATGCAAGCAGGAAGAGCTAGCTTTATACCGCTAAGAAGAATAAGAGATTTCAGGATTGAGCTTAACAGATCAATATTAAATGAGAAAGGAGTTGTAGACTTTGCCGTGAATCTCGTAAAGTGTGACGAAAAGTTCTTGCCAGTCTTCAGATTTCTGCTCAGAGACACCATCGTTGTGGACACGATTGAGAGTGCGAGAAAACTGATGGACAAAAACCTGAGAATCGTCACTCTCGATGGGGATTTAATTGAAAAAAGCGGATTGATGGTTGGTGGTAGCAGAGAAAGAAGGGGAATTTTAATATCGAAAGAGCTTTTAGAGAGGGAAAGAGAAATAAATGCAAGAATTTCAAATCTTCAATCTGAGAAAGAATCCCTTATTTTGAAACTCAATGAACTTGGAGAGAAAAGAAAGAATTTGAAAGATAGACTTGAAACGCTTAATACAAAAATAAATGAAATTAGAAATGAGATAAAGCTGGTAGAGGACAGGATTTCATACTGTACAGCACAGATTAGAGAAATAGACGAGAAGATTAAGGCGAGAAATGAAGAAAAGACTAAAAAAGCGGAAGAGTTGAAGGAAATAAATTCCAATCTTCAAAAAAATGAGGAAAGAATAAACGAGCTCGATGGGGAAGTGAGGAGATTAGAGATTCTGCTTAGGGGCAGCAAAATACCGGAATTAGTCTCGGAGCTGGATTCCCTGAGGGAGCAATACTCGAGGAATAGAGAAATATCTATTACAATTGAAAAGAAATTGGAAAATCTCAGCTTTCAAAAAGAACAACTTGAAAATTCTGTTAAATCAATTGAAGCCGAGATATCTAGACTTAGCTCGAGAAAGGAAGAATTGAACAATGAGATCGAGAAAGGAAAAATAAAAGTTAGAGAGTTGCTCAGTAGACTGGAAGAGCTAAAAGAAGAGGAGAAGAAGATCGGAGGAAAAGTTAAAGAGCTGAGAGAGAGAAGAGACGAATTGTTAGGAGAGCTTAGAGTTCTGGAGGATAAAAAAAGCAAAGTTGAGTTCGAACTGAAAAGATGTGAAGATAGGCTGATCTCTCTTAAAGAAAAGCTAGGTACGGTAATTGAGGACTTGGAGAGATACAGAGATCTGAAAATACCCGAAGAGCTTAGGGGTCTGGAAACCCTGCAAAAGGAGCTTAAAGAAATAGAGAGCGAGATATCCAAGTTCGGGGATGTAAATCTTAAGGCGATTCAGGATTACGAGAACGTCAAAGCGAGAAGAGACGAACTTTTTAGTAAGAAAGAGATTCTTGAAAGGGAGAGAAAAGAGATACTGGAGAGAATTGATAGATACGAGAAGAGAAAGCGAGAAGTTTTCATGGAAGTTTTTAATGCAGTTAGCAGGAATTTCAGGGAGGTTCTGAAGGAGCTTGGTGTGGGTGAGGGAGAGATATTCCTTGACGGCGAAGACATTTTTAACAGCGGATTACATCTAAAGGTAAAACTCAACAACAAACCTATGCAACGAATTGAAGCTCTCAGCGGTGGGGAGAAGAGTTTAGTTGCCCTCTCATTCATTTTAGCAATTCAAATGTTTAAACCAGCTCCATTTTATGCCTTTGACGAGATAGACATGTTTCTTGATGGAATAAATGTCGAGAGAGTTGCAAAGATGATAAAGAAAAGATCAAAGGATGCGCAGTTCATAGTTGTCTCGCTTAGAAAACCAATGATAGAAAATGCGGATGCTATCATAGGCGTTTCCATGGGGGGTGATAATTCATCGATAGTGACAGGAATAAAGGTGAACTCTCAGATCCAATCCAGATCCTAATAGACATGGCAAGAAAGGGAGAAATAGATCCTTGGAATATTGACGTAATTGATGTTACTGACAAATTCTTGAGGAGGATAGAGGAAGCGAGAAAATTAGATTTGAGAGTTTCTGGAAAGGTTCTTTTGTATGCTGCAATTCTGGTTAGAATGAAAGCGGATGCGATAACACAGTCGATGCAACCAAACGAATTTGACGTAGAGATAATCGAGGAAAATGTCGAGGAGGAGCCTCCAGTAGATATTGAGATAGAGGAGCTACCAGTAATGCATAGGAGGATGAGGAGATTCTGCACTTTGAAGGACCTGATAGAAGAGCTAAAGAGAGCAGAAGCAGTGGAGAAGAGAAAGAGAAAAAGAAATCGACTAATTGACTTCAATGTTGTGGTTTCTATTCCGCATGATGAAAGCATGGAAGAAAAAATAGCGGAAATGGAGAATTACTTGACAAATCTTTTGAAAAGAAAAGGGGTTATTACTCTTTTTTCTATTGCAAATAGTAAAGAAAAGTTGCTGGATTTTTACATCTCGCTTTTACACCTAGCAAGGAAGGGAAAAATCCAAATATACCAAAAAGAGTTTTATGGAGATATTGAAATAAGATTCTGCA
>CAYXCK010000056.1:0-2931 GCA_964463575.1 uncultured archaeon | reverse complement strand
TCTCGAATGCTTGTAAGCTTTTCCCAGCATCCTGAAAGGCGAGGCTTTCAGTTGTAAGAGTGGCTTAGAAAAAGATTGGAAAAGCAAAAAAATCTTTTAAAGCCATGAAATTAAGTTTTGGTAATGACAAAATGGTGGGCTATCGATATTGAAGAGGTTTTAAAGATTCTTGAAACGACTTCTCAAGGTCTGAAAGATTCCGAAAGAAAAAAGAGGATCGAAAAATTCGGTCTTAATGAAGTGAAAGGTAAAGAAAAAAGCCCTTTTCAGATTTTAATTAAACAATTCCTGAATCCTCTGGTTTTGGTTCTCATCTTATCCATGGTAGCATTTGTATATCTTAAATTTCTTGGTGAGGCAATTATTGTAGCAATAATTGTAGCTATTAGCGTTCTGGTTGGCTTTCTTCAGGAATGGAAGGCTGAAAATATAATGAGAGAACTCAAGAGGCTTTTGGTACCAAAATCCCTAGTTTTGATTGATGGGAGAGTCAAAGAAATTGACTCAAGATACATAGTACCTGGAGACGTAATCATTGTTGAAGCCGGGATGAAGGTTCCAGCGGATGCAAGGTTGATAGAAGCGAAGGAGTTGTACGTTGACGAATCTATTCTAACCGGCGAATCTTTTCCTGTAGAAAAAAGTACTGAAAAGGTGGAGGAGAACAGTCCCATAACTGAAAGGACTTGTATGATATATGCTGGTACTTTCGCGACGACTGGATGGGGCAAAGCGGTCGTTGTTGCAACTGGGAATGAGACCGAGCTCGGAAAAATTAGTAAATCGATTGAAGAGGTTGGTATAACCAAGAGTCCGCTAATTATCAGATTAGAGCGATTTGCGAAGCAACTTTCTATTGGAATATTCATAGTTTCGATTTTAATTTTTTTAATCGGTATACTCAGGGGCTATGATACCTTTTATGTCCTTGCAGCGACGCTGAGCTTTGCAGTTGCTGTTATTCCTGAAATCTTGCCCGCTACTGTCACTTTGGCTCTGGCTTTTGGTGTTAGAGAAATGGCCAAGTCAAACGTTTTGGTAAGGAGCCTGCCGGCAGTTGAAAGTTTAGGGAGCGTTAATGCGATTTGCACCGATAAAACTGGAACTCTCACACAGAATAGAATGAAAGTAGTTAAACTCGTAACTAGGGACGGAGTAATAGATGTAGAAAACGGAGAGAATCTTTCAAAGGCAAGAGATCTGATTTTGGCCGGATATATTTGCAATAGAGCGGTTTGCGAATCTGGAATCTGCAGGGGAGATCCAATGGAAATAGCGCTTTTGGAACTAGCAATAAAAACGGGATTCACGGAGGAATTTGAGCTGATCGATGAAATGCCATTTGATTCTAAAAGGAAATTCATGGCCGTTTCTGCGAAGCTCAGAGATGAGTACTTGATAGTCGTAAAAGGCGCACCTGAAGTTCTTGAAAGACTGCTCAATATGAAAATAGATGCAGAAAAATACGCTGAACAGGGGATGAGGGTTCTAGCATTTGCTTGGAAAAGGCAGGATAAATTCGAAGGTTTTAAGCTGGATGGTCTCGAATTTTTGGGTCTTCAGTGTCTGATAGACCCATTGAGGGAAGATGTAAAGGAAAGCGTCGAAAATTGCAAGTCAGCAGGGATTGACATATACATGATTACTGGCGACCATCCGAGTACTGCAAAGACTATAGCACAATGGGCAGGGATTGAAGGAGAGGTCGTGAGTGGAAAAGAACTCATGGAAATGGACCTAAACGAAGCAGTTAAAAAGTACAGGATCTTCGCAAGAGTTAATCCGGAGCAGAAGCTTGGAATAGTCGGTGCATTGCAGAAAAATGGTAAGATTGTAGCTGTTACGGGCGATGGTGTAAATGACGCCCCCGCACTTAAAAAAGCCGAGATAGGAGTAGCTATGGGCAGCGGAAGCGAAGTAGCAAAAGAAGCAGGCGATCTTATAATTCTCGATGATAGCTTTTCAACAATTGTAAAAGCCATCGAGCTCGGAAGGGATATATTTAGAAAAATTCAAAGAATGATCTCTTGGATTTTACCGACAAATGGAGGACAAGGTTTGATCGTCATAGTGGCATTCCTTTTGGGAATTCAGATGCCCATGCAGCCTGTTCACATTTTGTGGATTAACACTGTGACCGCTGCACTTTTGGGAATGATGATAGTATTTGAGAAAAAAGAGGAGGGGCTTTTAAGACTGAAACCAACAAGAGGGGAATTATTGAATTTTAGAATTCTCCTTAGAATATTCTATATTTCTATCCTGAGCGTTCTTGTTGCATACTATCTATATTTCACAACTGGAAAGATGTCTGCAGCTGTGAACGGTGTAATAGCGATTGGTGCTTGGTACTTACTGACACCATACATTGAAAAGAGTTTCTTTGAGGTTGGATTCAGAAACAGGTTCGCTATTCTTGGAATTCTATTGACTCTAGCAATTCAGCTTGCATTGACTAGCCTTGGAGTTATGAATCTTGAGCCTATGAGTTTCTATGAGTGGGTTTTGGTCATTGCTATTGCTTCAGCCGTTTTTATAGCCGTTGAGATTGAAAAGGGATTGTTCTCCTATTTCGCTCGCATTTGGCGGCTCAAATCCGGTCGTGGTAAATAAATGTCACATATGAACTTTTTTGCCTATTTTCCACAGGAAATGAAGGGGTGGGGTTGAAAAACTGCTTCTATTTAGCGTGAAGTTTATTAATTATAATAATTTCAGGTCCATGTTGACACCAAGAGACTTCAAGCTTGTGTCCGATATGTGGGGGGAAAATTAAGCCCGAATGGGGCACAGGCGGATGAAATGCAGAAAATGCAATCTGAGCATAATAGCTGTGAAGAACCTGTTCGGAGATACCAGATGGATGCTTTATCCGTTCACCCCGAAAGCCCTCCCATGAGAGGAGGAGGAAATGGATGAAAGTTAACGCTA
>CAYXCK010000055.1:3873-8855 GCA_964463575.1 uncultured archaeon | reverse complement strand
AATTTATTTTATCTATCCATCAAAAAATTTTTAAAGCAAGTAAGCAAATTAAAACAAATGAAAAGCTCAAGAATCCAGAAAATAAAAGAACTTCTTAAGAAGAAATCAACACAAAGAAAGAGAATAGGCGTTCTAGTAGATGGTCCAAACATGTTAAGAAAAGAGTTCAACACAAATCTTAGGGAAATAAGAGAGATACTATCAGAATATGGGGATATAAAGATTGCAAAAGTTTTTCTGAATCAATATGCTACAGATAAACTAGTTGAAGCAATAGAGAATCAGGGATTTGAGCCAATAGTAACTTCAGGAGACGTTGATGTCAGAATGGCAGTTGAAGCGATGGAATTGATATATAACGATGCCATAGACGTACTTGCTTTGGTCACAAGGGATGCGGACTTTAAAGCCGTACTGATGAAGGCAATGGAAATGGGAAAGGAGACAATAATTGTTGGCGCTGAGCCAGGATTTTCAACGGCATTAAAAAATGCTGCAGACATAGCTATTGTTTTGAACGAAGAAGAATCTAGAGACAGCGAAAATATAATAGAAGTATGAATCTTTTCTTGTTTGAATACGCAACCTGCGGCAGTAAAATACCAGACTCAATAGCTGTTGAAGGTCTTGCGATGTTTAAAACTCTGTTTAGAGGTCTATCAAAGTACTATAGGATTCTATCTTTTGTTAGAGAGGATTTTTGCAAAGAACTGGGGCTTCCTGCTGGAAAAATTGAGGATTTGGAGCTCTGGTTAGAAAAGTGCGATGCATTTTTAATAGTCGCCCCGGAGGATGATTTAACCTTACTTAAACTTACAAAAACAGCTGAAAAGTACTGTGAAAACCTCGGATCTTCGAGTAAAGCGATCTCGATAACCTCAGACAAATGGAGACTATATAAAAAGCTAAAAAACAAGGTTTTTATGCCAAAAACTTCAAAAAAGAGGTTTGAAGGAAGCTTTATAATCAAACCAAGAATTTCATGCGGTGGTGAAGGGATAACTTTTTCTAATTCGGTTCCAAAAGATTATATAGCGCAGGAATATATTAAAGGTAAAAACTTAAGTGTGAGCCTCATTTTAGATGACGAGATAAGGATTGCGAGTGTTAACGAGCAAATAATAGAGAACTTTAGATATAAAGGGGCAGTTGTACCAGCAAGGATAGACAATGAAATTGCGTTAGAAGTATGCAATGCTGCCATAGATGCCGTCGAAGCGATAAAAGGTTTAAAGGGATACGTTGGAGTCGATATTGTGTATGCTGACCAAGCCTATGTAATAGAAGTAAATGCAAGAATTACAACCCCCATTGTTACATTTGAAAAAGCTTACGGTGTAAACGTTGCTGACATGATGAGAGGAGAATCTCCAAAGTTTTTCAGAAGACAAATTCTCGAAAAAGGAGATTTCCCAGACTTTATAGCTAGGGTTGGAAACTACTCACTGAGAGTTGCATCCCTCGAGTAAGCTTTTCTGCCTTTAAAGCGGAGCTTCCGGCGTTAAGGGGGCTTTACACCTCTTTTATCTGCCGGTTCAAAAGCCAAGCTTTTCTCATTCCTGCCCTGAAAGGCGAGTTTTTCATTATAAGGAAAAAGTTTAATAACTTGAAAGCTACTTTTTATGCCGTTGCGGTCGGAGAGGGCGTAAGCCTACAATGAAAGACCGTCGGCAAGCCGCCAATTTTAAAAAATTTTTAAAATAATGAAATCATCTGATTTTATGAGCAAAAAGATAGTGCTCATCTCTTCAACCATTGCATCATTTTTCACGCCATTTATGGCATCGGCTGTCAACGTTGCAATACCAATGATCGAGAAAGAATTTGAAATGGATGCAATCCTCATAGCTTGGATTTCCACAGCCTTTTTACTTTCAACAGCAATGTTCTTGATTCCGATGGGTAGATTAGGGGATATAAGAGGGAGAAAAAGAATTTTCATTCTTGGATTGCTAATTTTTTCAATTTCATCACTTCTATGCTCTATTTCTACTTCTGGAATTATGCTCATAGCTTTCAGATTTTTGCAAGGAATTGGAGCCTCGATGATAGCAGGAACAGCGATTGCAATTCTCACATCAGCATTTACCCCCCAAGAAAGAGGAAAGGTGCTTGGAATAAATTCTTCAGCCGTTTACACAGGCTTATCTCTCGGCCCTTTTGTTGGAGGAATAATAACCCAAAACTTTGGCTGGCGCCTTCTTTTTGCAATTCCGATGCTAATAGCGTTAATTCCGATTTTATTGGCTCTCAGAATTGAGGAAGAAAGAATAGATAGAAAGGAAAATTTTGATTTAATCGGATCAGTTTTGTTTTCCATTTTCCTCTTAACACTGATCCTCGGTTTCTCAAGTCTTCCAAGCCAAGTGGGAATGCTCTTGCTCGTTGCAAGTATCTTGCTTCTAGCTATGTTTGTATATTTTGAAAGTAAGATTTCCCAACCAGTTCTGAATGTTGGACTTTTCAGAAGAAACTTAGTATTTGGAATGTCTAACCTAGCGGCACTTTTGAATTACTCAGCAACCTTCGCGGTTTCATTCTTGCTGAGTCTGTATCTACAGTTTGTAAAACTCCTAAGTCCTCAAGAAGCTGGGATTATAATCCTGCTTCAACCGGTTGTAATGGCGACACTTTCACCAATTTCTGGCTGGCTTTCAGATAAAATTGAGCCAAGAATTGTCGCTTCAATTGGCATGGCCTTGACTTCCATTTCACTGTTCCTGTTCTCAACACTAAATTCCGAAACTCAAATTGAGTTCGTTTTAGTCTACCTACTTTTAATAGGCATCGGTTTTGGATTTTTCACCTCCCCAAATACAAATGCCGTAATGAGTTCGGTAGAAAAGAGATTCTATGGGTTAGCTTCGGCAACCCTAGCTACCATGAGGGTAATCGGTCAAGCGATGAGCATGGGGATCGTTATTGTAATCTTTGCCCTAACGATCGGAAATGCTAGGATAAGTGAGAATATTCCGGATTTCATAATTGCCATGAAATCTGCCTTCGCGGTTTCCGCAATACTATGTTTAATTGGCGTCTTTGCATCTCTATCAAGAGGAAAGATTCACTGATTGGTGGGCACGCCTCGGGTCGATCCGTCTGTTCCGCAGAGCATTTTCCAGCAAGCCTCTCCTCCCCGTAACCCTAAAAGCACCGAACGTTCAGGGTAGGCTTGCTCCCTTCCGGGCCTCAGCCGATGCCCCCGATAAATACTGCGAACCCTCCCTCCGGAGAGCCCGCAGTAACCGTCGGTCCTTCAGGACGAGGACTCTGCGAGGCTTGCTGAAACGCCTCCACGGACGGACGGACCTTCCCTTGGCTTCGGCCCCCGCATATCGACGGTTTCGGGTTACAGGGGACGCCGAACCCCCCGGCCTAGCCCACCAAAAATAGATTGTGAAACCTCTTAATAAAACTTTTCATCGTTGGTCCAAGGGTACGTACTTCCGCTCTGTTTCCCCAATATATTTTGCTCTGGGTCTTAAAAGTTTGTTAGTTTCGTATTGCTCTATAATGTGCGCAAGCCAGCCAGCTATCCTCCCCATCGCAAACATGTTAACAAAAAGGTCGTCAGGAATGTTAAGATTAGCGTATACGCTGGCTGAATAAAAATCAACATTTGGAAGCAGTTTTTTGTATTTATATGCACTTTCAGCAATTGCTTCGC
Source organism: uncultured archaeon (assembly GCA_964463575.1). Lineage (GTDB taxonomy): Archaea > Halobacteriota > Archaeoglobi > Archaeoglobales > Archaeoglobaceae > WYZ-LMO2. The sequence goes on along the minus strand of CAYXCK010000055.1, from coordinate 5,188 downwards.
TTATCTCAAACCAAATCGGATTTCCGATTCTGGCCAAACCTCTTGCCAGTTCTCTAAGGATCTCCGCTCTGGGATCTATTACGCTCTTGTATATTCTGTGACCAAATCCCATCAGTCTCTCTCCCTTTTCAAGCTTTTTTCTAACGTATTCATCAGCTTTTCTTGGTGTTGCAACTTCTCTAAGCATTTTCATTACTTCTTGAGCAGCTCCACCGTGCAATGGACCCATAAGCGTTCCGGTTGCTGCAACAACACATGCATACATATCCGCCAATGTCGATGCTGCTATTCTCGCTGCAAAAGTCGATGCGTTAAGTTCATGCTCTGCGTGGAGCACCAAGTCTACATCTAAGGCTTTCTCGGCTATTTTCGAAGGTTCGTGGCCATGCATCATATAAAGGAAATTCGCAGCGTGGCCGAGCTCTAGAGTGGGAGGTATCAAGTTTTTACCCATTCTTATTCTGTGGTAATACGCGATTATCGTAGGGATTTTTGCTATTAAGTTCTTAGATTTCTCTAAGTTCTCTTCTTTCGTTTTTACATCCTTTAGCTTATCTAAAGAACCAAGATAGCTTATTGAAGTTCTCAAAACTACCATTGGATGCGTATACTGTGGCAAATGCGTTAAAAGACCTATTATCTGTGGAGGTACCTCTCTTCTTTCTGCAAGTTCTATTTTGAAGTCCTGCAATTCATATTTTTTCGGTAACTCGCCATAAAGTAGAAGATAGGCAACTTCCTCATAACATGAGTGCTTCGCTAGATCTCTTATATCGTATCCTCTATATTCAAGAATTGCTTTTCCATTTACCAGATCTATTCTAGAAATTTTCGTCTCGCAAACAACAACATCTCTCAATCCATCCAAAGCTTCGATCATAATTTCACCTCAAAACCTCCAAGATCATGCCAGAAACAACAATTGGTCTCTCAAATTTCGCAACCTCAATAGCGTTGTCGAGTTTCCATTCTTTTTCCGCGTAAATCGTGAGGAGTGGATCTCCGGCTTTTACAACTTCTCCTCTTTTCCTGTGAACATAAACTCCGGCTCCTTTATCTTTCGGAGCCCCAGCAGCTCTTGCTATCTCGTTTATGGTTTTCAGGTTCATTTCTCTAACAATTCCAGAACGTTGGGAAGTTATTGTATAAATTTTATCCCCTACTTCGATGTCATCAGACCTGATCTTCTCATCTCCTCCCTGAGCAGCTATTATCTCCTTAAATTTCTCCAGAGTTTTTCCACTCTCGAATATCTTCTTTGCATAACTGTAGCCATCATTTGCAATTCCTGTCATTTCAAATAGAATCCCAGCAA
>CAYXCK010000055.1:0-3773 GCA_964463575.1 uncultured archaeon | reverse complement strand
GCATAACTGTAGCCATCATTTGCAATTCCTGTCATTTCAAATAGAATCCCAGCAATTCCGAGAGATTTTTCAAGAAGACTAGAAGAACCTCTTCTTTCTTCCATTGCTTTTAAAGCTTCTTTGGCCTCCAAAGCCGGACCTATTGCTCTTCCAATTGGCTGACCTCCGTAAGTCAGAGCGCATGCAACATTCAGACCGAGTCTTTTACCGAGCTCTATGAAATCTCTTGCAAGACTCTTTGCACCTTCAGCGCTCTCAATTTTAGCCCCCTCACCAAAAGGAATATCTATCACGACATACTTGGCTCCAATTGCTCCCTTTTTTGCCATAACACTCGCTAAAAGTTGTGGTCTCGGATCAATCGAAAGGGGATGTTCAACCTTTATTATTCTATCGTCAGCTGGCGCAATGTTCGTTGCCCCTCCCCAAGCAATCACACCTCCTACTTTCTCTGTTATCTCCTTTATCTCCTCAACACTCAAATTTACATTTGCGAGGACTTCCATCGTATCAGCCGTTCCGCTTGCAGAAGTTATTGCTCTGCTCGCTGTTTTTGGAATCAGCAATCCAGCCGAAGCTACTGTCGGAACTATTATTAGAGATATCTTATTTCCAGGCACACCTCCTATGCTATGCTTATCCACCACAATTCCCCTTTCAAAGTACAGTCTCTCCCCGCTCTCTATCATCGCCCTAGTTAACCATTCTATTTCGTCAAAATCCATTCCACGCAACATCGAAGAGATAACGAAGGATGCTATTTCCAAATCACTCAAGGAGTTGTTTACGATATCATAAACTATGGCTCTTATCTCATCAGCTGAAAGTTTCTCGCCTTTGACTTTTTTCCTTATAAAGTCTACACTTCTTGGCTTCCTTCCTGGAAAGACTTCGATTTCTGCTAAATCTTCAACTCCGAGCTCGCTTGAAACGAAATCGGTCAATCCTATAAATCCTTCATTTAACAACTCCTTCGCTATCTGGACTGTGATGAGAATTCTCTTTTTACCATATTTCAGCTGAATTCTATCCCCCTCAAATACACCTAACTCGTTTGCATCTTTTTCGTTCAAAAGTCCAACAGGTCTTCCAAACATAAAGGGGAGTTTTAAGACCTTTAGTTTCATCACCCTCCACCCCTGAATTTCTCTATTATCACTCCAGACACCTCAATTGGTCTCTTAACCATCGCAACCTCAATAGCGTTGTCGAGTTTCCATTCTTTTTCCGCGTAAATCGTGAGGAGTGGATCTCCGGCTTTTACAACTTCTCCTCTTTTCCTGTGAACATAAACTCCGGCTCCTTTATCTTTCGGAGCCCCAGCAGCTCTTGCTATCTCGTTTATGGTTTTCAGGTTCATTTCTCTAACAATTCCAGAACGTTGGGAAGTTATTGTATAAATTTTATCCCCTACTTCGATGTCATCAGACCTGATCTTCTCATCTCCTCCCTGAGCAGCTATTATCTCCTTAAATTTCTCCAGAGTTTTTCCACTCTCGAATATCTTCTTTGCATAACTGTAGCCATCATTTGCAATTCCTGTCATTTCAAATAGAATCCCAGCAAAACTTAGGGCTTTGTCAACTAACGGATTTTCGACATTCGGGTTCTCCAGAATTTTCAAAATCTCTCTTGCCTCAAGTGCTGGACCTATCGCATTTCCAACAGGCTGAGATCCGTCTGTTAGTGTTGCCGTAATTCTTAGGCCAAGCTTTCTGCCAAGCTCAACCATTGTATTCGCAAAGCTTCTGCCAACATCGAGATTTTCGATTTTCATATACTCTCCAACCGGTATATCTATTGCGACAAATTGTGAGCCGTTTCCGAGCTTCTTAGAAAGCAAGCCTGCAATCAGATGCGGTCTTGGGCTTATTTCGAGCTGGTATTCAACTCTTATTATTCTATCGTCAGCTGGCGCTATGCTTTTGGCCCAAGCAATCACACCTCCTACTTTCTCTGTTATCTCCTTTATCTCCTCAACACTCAAATTTACATTTGCGAGGACTTCCATCGTATCAGCCGTTCCGCTTGCAGAAGTTATTGCTCTGCTCGCTGTTTTTGGAATCAGCAATCCAGCCGAAGCTACTGTCGGAACCGTTATCAGAGGGAATCGATTACTTGGTAAGCCCCCCACACTATGAACGTCTACAATAACTCCTTTCGAAAAGATGATTCTTTCACCATTTTCGACCATCGATTCGATCATCCATTGGAGTTCCTCATCGCTTAGACCAACTATCTCACTGGCAAGAATGAAAGCTGAAATTTCTAGATCGTTCAATACGTTTTTGGATATATCGGAAATTATACTTTTGATTTCGTAACTTGAATACTTTACTCCGTCCAACTTCTTCCTTATAAAATCAACGGATTTTGGCCGAGATATTGGATATACCTCGGCAAGACACTCTCCTTTCAAATTGCAAACCTGGGCAGTATAACTGCAAATGCCGATCTCTCCTTCTTTGACAATTTCAGCAAAATCTGCATCAGCAACAAATGATTCCTTTCCCATTGAAACCTTAACTCTATCTCCTAGCTTTAAACCCAATTCCTCAGCATCCCTCGGATTCATTATTACGCTCAATTTCTCGCTTCTCAGTGGGAGGATCTTTATTTGGAATTTCATCGAAGCCTTCAACGAACGAAGAAATATTAATCTTTCTGTGTGCTGCTGAATATTCTTCAATTTTTGGGTAATTTTTTGAAAAATTTTCCATGAACAAAAAGTTAAAAATATCTGCACAGATTCTTACAACTGAAAGCTTCTCTTTCAAAGCGGGGATGAGAAAAGCTTATAAGGATTGTAATCCTGCTGTAAGGTGTCTTGGAGGGGGAATCTTAGACATTGAAAATGTATTTGCCCTTTGCCTCCAAAAAGCGAACTTTACACAGATCTGGCGGGGGTGGAGGAAGTAAGTATGCGAGTTGGCGTTCAACTTCCAGATGGTCTAAAAAGAAAGGCCATCGAAATTTGCGACGAGCTGGAGGGGGACATCATTCTGAGTGGAGAACATTGCTTTGGAGCTTGTGATATAGATTTAAACTTGTTAAAAGAAGTCGATATAGTCTACCATTTTGCGCACACTAAAATTTTAGACTTGGAAAAGGTTGTCTATGTCCCCTACTTCATCGATTATAATGTTGAGAAAATCTGTGAAATTCTATCAAACTTGAAGGAGAGAAGAATCGCGCTAATCTCAACAGCACAATATTGTCATAAGCTCACTGCAATTAAGGAAAAGCTGGAAATGATAGGATATTCTGTCGAGCTTAGAAAAGGTAGAAGGACCGAACTTCCCGGACAAGTTTTAGGTTGTGATTACTCTGCGATAAAGAATTCTGAAGCCGAGGCTATTGTCTTTGTAGGAGACGGAATCTTTCATGCAAAAGGTGCTGCGATTTACTCGGGAAAGAAAGTTTATGCTTTGAATCCCCTGAATTTTGAGCTAATCGAAGTTGGTGGAGCTGATTTTCTTAAAGAAAGGTTTCTTCTAATTTCAAAGTGTGTTGGACTTAAAAAGTTGGGAATAATAGTTTCTTCAAAACCCGGACAAAGAAGACTGAAGCTAGCTGAGGAGATACAAAAAAAAGCCAAAGAAAGAGGTATGAAGTCCTTAATCGTCTATTTTGGAGATATAACCCCAGAAAAACTTGAAAATCTTCCATTTGAATTCTATGTCAATACCGCATGCCCAAGAATAAGCTACGATGATTACAGGAGATTTAAAATACCGATAATTACTCCCCAAGAATTTGATATTCTTTTAGGT
>CAYXCK010000054.1:0-8871 GCA_964463575.1 uncultured archaeon | reverse complement strand
CATCACCATCTCTCGTAATGTGTAAGCTCCTCTATAGGATATCTACTCCTTCTTGCTGGCTGTTCAGCCGGATATCCAATTGGAATTATCGCCATCGGCCTTACGTATTCGGGAAGGTCCAAAATTTCCGAGACTTTACTTTCATCAAAAGCTCCAACCCAACAGGCACCCAGATTTAATGCCGTTACAGCCAGCAATATGTTCTCTATCGCTGCCGTAGCATCTTGTTCTGCATAAAGTCTTCCCCTTTCCCCATAAACTCTCATGCTTCTGGGGTAATTAGCACAAACAACAACTACAACTGGAGCCTGTGCTATAAACATCTGTTTTAACGCAGCCTTGGCCAATTCAATCTTTGTTTTTTGATCTCTAACAACCACAAAATCTCTCGCCTGCAAATTCCCAGCCGAGGGAGCCGCATTTCCTGCCTCAAGTATGAGTCTGACAGTTTTATCATCAACTTCCTTTGATTGGAATTTCCTTATCGAGACCCTTCTAAACAACAGATCAAGTTCCTTTGAGTTCATAAACACAATTCTGCAACGGTTTAAAAGTCATTTGCATACCAAACTCCTGAAAAGCGAATGTTGTCGCTAAAACTAGGATAAAAAGGAAAGTCCGCTAATCTTTCTCGCTCTTCAGCGATCTTTTTATTCCAGAAACATCAGTTAGAGAGTATTTCTTTTTTAGAGGAGACCTTTTGGCTATTCATTCCGTTACTGAAGTTTCTAGCTTTTTCACCGAGCCTTTCTGACACCCTTTTCGCTCTAAAAGGCGAGGCTTTCAGTTGTAAAAATTTAAATCTCAAGACTCGTTCAATTATTTATGAAAATATCAATTATTTCGGATAACAAAGTGTTTGTACCAAGAGGATACAAAGCCGAATGGGGTTTCTCAGTTCTTATAGAAGGGAAGGAAGCAATCTTGCTTGACACTGGAGGAAGTGGAGTGGCATTTGAAAATTTGATTGCAATGCAGAAGCCTATGCCCTCAATCATCGTTCTAAGCCACGGACACTACGATCACACAGGAGGACTTAGACCGTTCCTGAATCCGAAAGTGAGACTCTATGCACATCCAGATGCTTTCCTCCCAAGATACTTCGAGGGTAGGTATGTTGGAATCCCGTACATAAAAGAGCTTGTAGCTTCTTCTTCCCAAGTAATTGAGCACAGGGAGCCTGTTGAGATCGAGAAGAACATCTGGGCACTTGGAGAGATCCCCAGAATTTATGAAACTGCGCTACTAAAAGACTCCCACCTTGTCCGAGATGGGAAAAAAGAAGCGGATGAAATAAAGGATGACCAAGCTTTGGTTATAAAGAGCGAAAATGGTGTAATCCTTATCCTAGGCTGTTGCCACTCAGGACTCAGAAATACAGTGAGATGGGCTGAAGAAGTTGCTGGAGATGAGGTTAGAGCCATTATAGGTGGAACGCATCTCATAGCCTACGATGAGGAGAAAATTGTCGAAGTTCTGAAAACTCTGAAAGTCGACTTCATCGCCCCGACTCACTGCACGGGAATAAAAGCCGAGATGATAATGGCAAAGGTAATGGGAAACAAATATAAAACAGTAGGTGTAGGAAGCGAATTTGAAATCTAAAGGAGGCCCAATTCCTTTAAAACTTTTTTCAGCTTCTCTGTCTTCTCCTCACTAAGCTCAACTAAAGGCAGTCTCGGCTTTCCGGCTGAGAGCCCGATGAGTTCCATTGCCTTCTTAACAGGAATAGGATTCGTATCTATGAACAAAGCATCGAAAAGGGGAGAAAGCTTGTGATGAATTTCCATTGCTCTTGCAATATTTCCGCTTACAAATGCATTGTACAACTCCTTCATGAGATCTGGTGCAACATTTGCTGCAACGCTTATCACTCCTTTCCCACCTAGGGCGAGAATTGGAAGTGTCAAGAAATCGTCACCGGAAAGTACTGTAAAGTCCTTCTTCTTTACTAGCCTTATTACATCTGAGACTTGCTTCAGGTTGCCGCTTGCTTCTTTTACTCCAACGATGTTTTCTATTTCAGAGAGCTTCAGCATCAGCTGAGGGGAGACATTTATCCCAGTTCTGCTCGGAATGTTGTATATTATAATAGGAATTGAAACCTCTTTTGCAACAGCTTTGTAATGCTCATAAAGACCCAGATCGTTCGGTTTGTTATAATAAGGCGTTACAAGCATTGCTGCTTCAGCTCCAGCCTTTTCAACTTCTTTCGTGAGCCATATAGCTTCCTTGGTCGAATTTGAACCGGATCCAGCAATTACAGGAAGCTTTGAGGTTTCAGCAACAAATCTTACAACGTCCACGTGTTCCTCATAGCCAAGAGTTGAAGCTTCCCCTGTTGTACCACACGGAACAAATGCATCAACGTACTTTTCCATGTAGTCCAAATTTCTTGCCATTCCCTCATAGTCCACACTGAAGTCTTCCTTAAAGGGAGTTACCAAAGCAGGAATTACCCCTCTAAACATTTCTATCCCTCGAAGCTTTCAGACTCCTGTTCACCTTCCTCGTTATGTATCCGGCAACCCTGTTTCGTATAGTCTTGCTCCTTATGTTTGTCAACTGAGAAACCAGCTTTTTGTTTTCATCGAAATTCGATGTAAAGACTTCTGGATACCTCTTCATCAATTCTGTCGCTATCACTTTAATATACGAGGGTTTAACCGTTCCCATGTCCAAAATTGTTATTTGTATTTAAACCTTTATCCAATATGAGATTTGCACACAATGTGCATTTCACGTATTAATTGATTGCAAACTCAAGACAATTTCCAGCAATTTCACTTCCAAAGCTGGACTTTCCGAAAAGATTCTCTTTTAGATGTTTCCAAAACACTTACAGGTTGCATTTAACTCTTCAAATATTTGTCTGCTCTTCAGCAATATCAACTGAGCGTATTCTCTAATTTTTTCCTTCTCCATTGCAATTTTTGATGAAACAAAGTAAATTTTCCTCTCACTCTTCAAGTCCACTATAGGCACAACTTTGACCAGCCCAAGCCCACATACTTTACAAACGGCAAGATGAGACGTTATTGCAACCCCTAGTCCATTACTGACTGCATGCAACTTTGAATAATAATCCTCAACAACATGAACTACGTTTAGTTCGTTAAAACTAATACCGCTGGCCTCCAAAGCCTTTTTTGTGCTAGTTGTTATTCCGTATTCTTCACCCAGCATTATCAAAGGCTCTTTTTTCAAATCTTCCAACTTTACAACTCCTTTCTTAGCTAACGGATGCTCTGGGGAAACTATGAGTACTAGCTGATCCCTTCCTATTTCCTGAATAAACAACCTCTCATCGGTCGCATATTCTTCCCTGATATCTCCCGCTATTGCAAAATCGTATTTGCCATCAAAAATGCCCTTAACACAATCATGAGCGCCTCCTAACTCAAGTTTCACTTCAAGCTTCGGATACTTTGACTTTAAAAACGTTTGAATTACATGAACAACATTTAATCCAACAACACCAGACGCTATAACCACTTTCTCTCCTTTCACGTTTGATATAAGTCTCTTAGCCTCTTCAATTGCACTTAGAACAGTTTCTATACTCTTCAGAACTATTTTACCTTCCTCGGTAATTTCTACACCGCTTGCACCTCTCCTGATTAGCTTTGCTCCATAAAAATCTTCAAGTGAACTTATATGAAAACTGACTGTGCTGACAGACAATCCAAGGTTTTTAGCGGCTTTATTCAGACTCCTTTCTTTCGCAACCTCTCTAAAAGTCTTCATGAAATCCACTCGCACCATACTAAAAACTCGAAATTATTTTTAAAATTTTTGCAAAAATAACCAAAGTATTTTAGCAGTCCTACAAATAGCGTTTATGAAACTTTTTGAGCCTATCGAAATAGATGGAATGAAAATAAAGAATCGAATCGTCATGCCGGCGGGAGAAACTAATTACCATTCTCCAGAAGGCGGAGTGACTGAGAGACTTCTAGAGTTTTACAGGGAAAGGGCAAAAGGGGGAATAGGCTTTGCAGTAGTAGGAATTGCAAAAATAGAACCGCATTTCTTCGGCGGAATATCGATATACGATGACAAATTCATACCCGAGCTTGCAAAAATTGTCGAAATCTTTCATTCCTACGATGTAAAATGTGCGGTTCAGTTATGGCATCCCGGAAGATACGAGATCTCACTAGATCCTGACAGAGTACCAGTCGCCCCTTCACCAATTCCCCCACCGATTTTCACTAGAAAAACACCAAGGGAACTGACAAAAGAGGAAATTCTTAAAATAGAAGAGAAATTTGCAGAGGCCGCTTTGAGGGCAAAAAAGGCTGGATTTGATGCGGTTGAGTTAATTGGATCTGCAGGATATTTGATTTCGCAGTTCTTCAGTCCTGCCACAAACAAGCGAAAAGACGAGTATGGAGGGAGCATTGAGAACAGAGCGAGATTTGCCGTGGAGATAATCCAGAGAATAAAGGAAAAGTGTGAAAGATTTCCGGTACTCATAAGAATAGCGGGAGACGAGTTCATAGAAGGAGGTAACACGGTAAGAGAAATGAAGATAATTGCAAAGATCCTTGAAGATACTGGTGTTTGCGCAATCAATGTAATGGCAGGATGGCACGAATCAAGAAAGCCATTGACAACAATGCTTGTGCCAAGAGGTGGTTTTGCCTATCTTGCTGAAGAGATTAAAAAGAGTGTCGGAGTACCCGTTATCGCTTCCCACAGAATAAACGACCCAATAATTGCTGAAAGGATACTGCAGGAAGGAAAAGCCGACATGGTCGCAATGTTCAGAGCTTTACTTGCAGATCCGGAACTGCCAAAAAAAGCTATGGAAGGAAGATTTGATGAAATAAAGATTTGCGTTGCATGCAATCAGGGCTGCATGGACTATGTGATGCAGGGAATGCCGATAACCTGTCTTGTAAATCCTACAGTTGGGAGAGAAGCCGAGATCAGAAATTTAAGAGCCGAAAGAAAAAAGAAAGTTGTAATAGTTGGCGGTGGTCCTGCTGGATGCACTGCAGCCGAATTTTTGGCCAAGAAAGGACATGAAGTTGTTCTGTTCGAAAAAAGCGACAAACTCGGCGGACAGCTAAACATCGCTTCAGCTTCGCCAGTCGCATATGAGTTTGCAGAGGTCGGGAAATACTTTATGAACGTTCTTCCGAAACTGGGAGTTAAAATATACTACAATACGGCTGCAACGGCTGAGAGGATTCTGGCCGAAGAACCGGATGCTGTTATAATAGCTGTTGGGGCCAGTCCAATTATTCCAAACATCCCCGGTGTTGAGAATGCCGCTACAGCTTTCGATGTTCTCACTGGAAAAGCAAAGGTTGGAAAGAAGGTTGTTGTGATCGGTGGCGGGGGAGTTGGTTGCGATGTTGCAGCCATGCTGGCGGATAAGTGCAACGTAACGCTGATCGATATGCTACCAAAGATGGGGGCAGATATAGGAATTAGCACGCGATGGACCATTCTGATGTATCTAAAAGAGAAGGGCGTACAAATGTTAACGGAAACAAAGGCAATAGAGATCAGAAAGAATTGCGTAGTTGCGGAAACTCCAAAGGGCATCAAAGAGTTCGAATGCGATACAGCCGTGATCGCAGTTGGAACTAAACCGAATGACAGTCTTTATGAACAGCTAAGGGACAAAGTTAAGGAAATATACAAGATAGGGGATTGTGTCAGACCGAGAAAAGCCCTAGATGCAACGGCTGAGGCTTTTGATCTAGCTTTAAAGATATGAGCTCTCCAAAGCTAAATCCAAGAGCTTTAGTGATTAAATTTTGCCTTTTCCACGTATCTAGAGCCGAACTATCGGATTTTTCTGGACAATTCTTTTAAATTCTTTTTTAGAAAAAGTTATAACGGAAATCCCTAACGTTGATCGATGAGAATAGGCGTGTTCATTTGCCACTGCGGATTCAACATTGCTAGGATCGTTGATGTTAAAGATCTCGTCTCCTACGCAAAAAAACTTCACGATGTTGTTCATGCGGAAGATCTGGATTATGCATGTTCCGATTTTTGTCAGGAAAGAATTGCAAACGCCATAAAGGAGCAAAATCTCGAGGCAATTGTCGTTGCAGCATGCACTCCGAAGCTTCATGAGGTAACATTTCGTAGAGTTGCACAAAGAGCAGGGTTGAATCCGTATCTCGTTGAAATTGCCAATATTCGCGAACAATGCTCATGGGTTCACCAGACGAAACCCAAGTCTGCCAGTTTGAAGGCAAGAGATCTGATAAGAATGCACGTCGCAAAGCTTAGAAAGGCAAGGCCGCTAGAAAAAATAAAGATAGATGTAAAAAAAAGTGTGGCTGTAATCGGCGGCGGAATAGCTGGAATAGAAGCTGCATTGAACCTTGCTGACATGGGAATAAAAGTCTACCTTATAGAAAGAAATCCCAGCATCGGAGGGCATATGGCTCTGCTGAACGAGGTTTTTCCTACAAACGACTGTTCGGTTTGCATTTTAGCCCCAAAAATGAGCGAAGTTTGGAGCCATGAAAATGTAGAGGTTATAACCAATGCAGAAGTTGAAGAAGTTGAAGGGGGTGCAGGAAACTTTAAACTGAAGATTATAAAGCATCCGAGATTTGTAGATGTTTCAAAGTGCAAAGGCTGCATCGACGACTGCAGCAGCGTCTGTCCTGTAGAAGTACCGAGCGAATTCGATTTCGGCGTCGGCGTAAGAAAGGCCATTTACATCCCCTTTCCACAGTCCACCCCTCTCTATGCTGCAGTTGACTGGAAACACTGTATAGGCTGCAGGCTTTGCGAGAAAGCCTGCAAACCAAAGGCGTTAAATTTCGAACAGCAGGCAGAAAGGATCGAAATAGAAGTGGGAGCAATAATAATATCAACCGGATACAAGCTTTTTGATCCTAGAAGAAAGCCCGAATATGGATATGGAAGATTCAAGAATGTTATAACTACAATGGAACTGGAAAGACTGCTTTCGGCAAGCGGTCCAACAAGAGGAAAGCTCCTCCGGCCCTCAGATTCCTCTGTCCCAAAGAGGGTGGCATTCATACTCTGCGTTGGAAGCAGAGATGAAAAAACGAACAAGTACTGCAGCAGGGTTTGCTGTATGGCGAGCATGAAGAATGCATATGCCATAAAGGAAAGATATCCTGAAATCGATGTTACAATTTTCTACATCGATATAAGAGCCTTCGGAAGGATGTACGAAGAATTTTACAAAAAAGTGCAGTCTTCGGGAGTCAGATTCATACGCGGAAAGGTTGGAGAGGTGATGGAAAAAGAGGATGGTGGTCTGACTCTAAGTTATGAAAACACGCTCACCGGAGAAATAATTTCCGAGGATTTCGATTTAGTTGTACTTGCCGTCGGAATTGAAGGTGATGCAGAAATATGCAAAAAGCTTGGAATAGGTACCGGAGAGGACGGATTTATTGAGATTGCACATCCAAAATTAAGACCAGTTGAGACAAATGTTCGCGGGATATATGTTGCCGGATGTGCAAGCGGGCCAAAGGATATCCAAGACAGCATTGCAACAGCAGGTTTAGCTGCTGCAAAAGCTGGAAAGCTTATACTTGGCGGAATTGCAGAAGTTGAACCGTTTTATGCCTTTGTTGACAAGGAAAAATGCATAGCATGCAGAATCTGCGAGAGCGTTTGCATGTTCAAAGCCGTGAGCGTAAACAAGAAGGCCGAGATAAATCCCAAAGCCTGCGTAATGTGCGGAATATGCGTTGCCGCCTGTCCGGCTGATGCAATCGATATGGGTTTCTTCAGCGATGATGGAATTGAAGCTATGATCGATGCTCTAACCGAAGAAAAAAACGCGGATCCGCTCGCATTGGTCTTTGCATGCTGGTACTGTGCTTACGGAGCCCTAGACCTAGCCGGAACTCTAAAGGTTCAGTATGAGCCAAATATAAGGGTTATAAGAGTGCTCTGCAGCGGGCGCGTCGATCCTGCATGGATTCTCAGAGCCCTAGAAAAAGGGGTGGATGGCGTTGCAATTGCAGGCTGTAGGCTTGGCGAGTGCCATTTCAGATACGGCAACTTCAAGGCAAAGGATCGCATTGACATGCTCAAAATCGCCTTAAAAGCTTTTGGTGAGGATACGGAAAGAGTGGGATATTTCTGGCATTCATCAGGCGAGGCGCAGGCAATGGCAGAGGACTTAAACAGATTTGTTGAAAAAATAAAAATGCTCAAACGATCCTGAATTTTTCCGCAATTTCTCTATAATTCCTTGGATATCTTGGCGTGAATAGAAGGAACCTTTGCACCGGATAACTAATATTTGCCCCTTTTCCAGCGTTTTCCAAGCCTTCAATTATTTTGTCCAGCCAGTCATAGGGCATAGCAAAAACAAGTTCGTTCTCATCAAGAGCTGCAAAGACCCTATCACCAGCTCCAGGAATTGCCACTGCAACCTCCCCAGAAAGTGCTGGCAAAATTGCTTCTGCGCAGCTCGCTGTTTTTGCAGTCAGAAAAGCTTTTACATAACCTCCAAAATAAGTCTTGGCTTGTATTAGCCTTCCAACTTGTTCAGGGTTTCCGAAAACCTGTATAACGTCTGGTTTTTCATCCATTTTTGTTAAATCGCCAATTAAAAACGCCTTATACTTTCCTGCAGGCAGCTTTTTTTCTTCGTATTCGCATTCAAAGTCTTTCAACCATTTTGCGGAAACGAGGATTTCTTTAATGCTATCGTAAACGGCAACACCATATATCAGCATCGCTGGCGGGCATGCAAAGTCTTCGGACTTAAGGAGAATGCTTCTTCCACTAAACCTAGCAAAAGACATCGCCTGGCATACTGCCATCTTCAATCCGTGCTTAGAGGGTCTGAAAGCCTCAATTTCGACTTCCTTTTCGAAGAACTTAATACCTACTGGCGGA
>CAYXCK010000053.1:0-9006 GCA_964463575.1 uncultured archaeon | reverse complement strand
AAGTTTAAAAATGATACAATCGAATTTCTCAGATCTGGCCCGCTGAATATTCATTATTAGATGCTAAATGGATTAACCTTCAATAGAGTCCATAGATCTGTCATTCGGCACAAAAATTGATGCAACTAAGGCAATTGAAACGATTATGGCCAAGAATGAGAAATACATCGATGCACTCTTAATAAACAGCGGAGCCAAAAACATCATGGAAACCGAAAAAATTCTACTTACCAGGCCCACAAATCCGGTGGCACTTCCTTGTATTTCCCTTTCGTAAAACTTTCCGATCCAGTCCATTATTATAGGATAAACCGGCAACATCAGAAGCCCGGAAATCGAAAGAAGGGAAAAAATGAGAATTCGATCTTGAACTGCCGCCAGAACAGTGAAAAAAAAGGCCACAATCGGAATCACGAGTCTGATGTATGTTGTCCTCATAGAGAGTCTTGAGATCATGTCGGGAATCACCGAGATCCCCACCAATCCGGAAAGTATCGCAATTGCAGCAGAGCTACCAGCAATTTCTCCGAGCTTAACATTTTCGAGGGCCGGTTGTAGCCAGGTTGCAAGATTGTCGAATGATGCAACTCCCAAGCCGAGAATGCAGCCCAGAAGCCAGAGATCTCTCCTTTTTACAACTTTTTCAAAACCCAGGCTGCGTGTCTCTCTCCTATTTTCAGGAAAATTGCGAATTCCGAGCAAAAATATGGAAAATCCAAGAACTGAAACCGCCGCGGGGAGGAGAAGTAGAAGCTCCAAACCACCGAGCATGTATAAATAATAACCAGATAAAAGCGCAGAAATTGCGCCTAGGTACATTGAGAGCACAAGAATCGATATCAAAATCGTTCTCTTATCATCGCTTAACCTGGAAGAAAACGGAACAAAGCCATTGAGTAAAAAAGGCTGTCCCAATGCTGCAAAAAGCTGACAAATAAAAAGCCATTCATAATTTTTGTAAAAAATTCTTCCAAAACCCCCTAAGAACGTCATAAAGGCTCCAAAAGATATCCAAAATCTGAATTTCCTATCAAGCAGGATTCCCGAAGGTACTGTCAAGAGAACAAAGAAGAGAGGGTAAAGAACTGCAAGGTATCCAATGAATTCATTCGGAACCCCAAGCTCTTTCGCCACGTTTGTCACCACAGGCGAAAAGGTAACCCAGATGGACTGAGATGCGAAGGTTATCAGAACGAATCCGAGAAATGCAAGGTTCAACTTCTCACCTGAAAAAATCTATAACGAGTTCCTTTACCAGCTCATTCGCAACCTCCTCTTCAAACATTTCCACAAGGATTGGAGCAAGACTTGAATCGATTTTCCCGGATTTTACGCTTTCAAAAATTTCATTCAAATTGATTTCCCTTTTCTCCTTCCTCTCGACAACTTTCTCCGCATCTTTTAGAAATTCCCCAACCGTTCTCCTGTGGATCGGTGATATAGTGAAGTGTATGTTCATAGGAATCCGATATTTCTGAACTCCTCTCTGAAGATGAAAATGCCAGCCATATTCCCTCATTGCAGAAACAAATGAAATCAGGTCCAAATTTTCGTTAAAAAGGCTTAAAATCGATGATTCCACCGGCGCAACACTCTCAAAGCCGAGCTTTTTCATTCCCTTGAGGAGTGTATTTCTAGCGTTGAGAACATCTTTTGACAGCTTTATATAGCCTTCCTCTCCCAGATACTTTATTACGGCAAAGGCGGATGCCAGAGGTCCCACGGAACGGGATGACAAAACTGCAGAATTTATAAAGACATAACCGGGATTGGATGTATTTACGAACATTGATTCCTTTTTAAGCTCCTTATCCCTGAAAAGAACAACAGAAGCTCCCTTTGGAGAATAGCCGTATTTGTGGACATCCATTGAAATAGATGTTACACCATCAAGTCTGAAATCAAAAGGCTCGACTTTCTCCCCGATTTTTTCAAAAAATGGCAAAATAAATCCGCCCAGACAGGCATCAACATGAAGCGGAATTCCTCTTTCCTTTGCAATCTCCGAAATTTCCTTAACCGGATCCACCGTACCATAAGGCCAGTTTGGTGCTGAAAGTGCTATTAGTGCTGTTTTTTCGCTTATTGCGGATTTCAAACTCTCAACATCTGCTTTAAGCCTCTCATCTATGTCGATGATCTTTACATTCAACCCCAAATAATGTGCAGATTTTAGAAAAGATGGATGGATCGTGAAGGGTACAACCATTTCCGGAACGGTATCCTTTCCCCTTCTTTTTAAAAAGCGATTTCTCGCAGCAAGAACTGCAAGCATGATACTCTCTGTACCGCCAAAGGTAAAAGTTCCAAATGCCTCTTTCGCGTTCATCAAATTCTTGCAAAATTCCACTACCTCCTTTTCAAAATAAACAGCACTTCTGTAAACGGTGAAGTCCAGCATGTTCTTGTTGTAAAATCTTACCAGCGCTTTTAAAGCGATTTCCTTCAATCTTTCGTCTCCCGTTTCATAGATGTATGCGAAAAATCTTCCAGAAACCAGCAGATCTAGGGATTCAGCCTTAGAGAGTAAATCATCAACTTTTTCCGAATGCATAAATTCCGACAAATCCGGAATATATATTCTTTTTTCAAATAAGATGCAAAATAAAAATAAAATTTAAAAAATTAATCTTTCTCAACCCGATAGCCCAGCGTTTCCGGAAGCAAAAGGGCAACTATGGCTATGCAGATAAATGGTGCGATTGCCAAAGCTGTTACGGCATTTCCCAAGCCAATTACCGGTACAAGAAGCCCGACCAGCGCTGGAGCAGCAATCTGGCCTATCCTGCCAACTATGTTATTACCCCAGGCCATTGCATTTGCCCTTATAGCAGTTGGAAATACTTCATTCGTGAACGTTGCGCAGATCACAGTAAAGCTGCCGACAAAGAATACCGCCAAAATCATTAAGATTCCTACTACCAAGAACTCCCTCATCTGGAATGCTCCCATCACCGCAAGAGCGCCCAAAGTGAAGATTATGTAGGCTGTTTTCTTCCTCCCGAGTCTGTCGAGCATTTTGCCCGTAACGTAGTACCCCAGAAGTCCCAGTGTATAGCCAACAGCGGTTATCAAACCAACCTGCGACTCGCTCCAGGCTAACTCGCGAACTACGCGATAGGCAAAGAAGTTCATCGAGGATGTGTAGCAGAGATACATGAAGAACCAGAGGGCCATTATTGCAAGAATGTATTTGAGATAGGGTTTTTCAAAAACTGCAAAAAGCCCTGGTGCCGCTTCTTTCTTTTCTTTTCCCAGTTTCAGGGCTTCGAATCTCCTCGTTTCCGGCAATCTGTTCCATCCCCAGAAAAGAACTAACAACGGAACTCCGCCCAGAATGTAGAGCAGTCGCCAATGAAGCTCAGTGAGAGCGGCAAACGGCAGAAATATCGAAGGGAAAATTGCCCCAATTGCCGCCGCTGCTTGGAACAAAGCCAAGGCCCTTCCCCTCAGTTCTGGGTCAAATTCCTCGCTCATTATGATATATCCAACAGCCCAGCAACCGATCAAAAATATTCTGCCCAGAAACTGAAGGGTTACGAAGATCTCTATCCTCGGCGAAAAGGCCGTTAGAAGAGTGAACAGAGAATAAAAGAGAACTGAAAAGAGAAATATTGGTCTCCTGCCTATTTTATCCGCCATCCTTACTACAAAAAATGCAACAAGCGTCCCTATTGCTATGATAGATAACGCATAGGCCGCGATTTGCTCGTTGATGCCAAAGTCCCGAGCAACATAGGGCAAAACCAGATTTACCAACATGAAGTCATATCCCTCGAAAAAAGCCCCCAGCATCACAACAGGTAGCAGCAGCTTCTGCCTTTCATTCAGAATGAATTTCTTCTTCGCAACTTCTTCCACAAAAACACCCCCTCAGTATTCCTCCAAAATATACCTATTGAGCTCCAACATGATTTTCTCATACTTTTCGGGATCCTCTCTATAGAGATTCCAAGCAATTTCCGCAGTTTTCCCTAAAAGAAGATTTCGCCTGTCTTCCTCTGCAGCTCTAACTATCTCCGATGCCGCTTCTTCCGGTTCCAGCACATCCCCGCTAGGACTTCTAGGACGTGTATTCAGCGATCCGTCTGAAGTCAGCGCATGCATATCGATGCCCGTTCTGATATATGTGGGATAAACGTTCAGCACGGATACACCTAAATCCAGCAATTCGGTTCTGAGAGTGTTCAGAAATCCCGAAAGACCGTGCTTCGAAGCTGCATAAGCGCATCTACCGACAAGGGGTGCAAAACCTGCAACGCTGCAGATACCTATTATTATCCCCCTCTGGGCAATTATATCGTTAACAGCTGCGCGGGTGCAGTAAATTGCACCCAGAAGGTTTATTGCTATGACTTTTTCCAGAACCTCCACCTTTGTCTTGTAAAAAGCGCCAAAGTGCGTAATGCCTGCGTTGTTCACCAAACAATAAACAGGACCCGCTTCTGAACGGATTTTGTGGAAAGTCGAAAAAACCTGCGCCTTTTCGCTTACATCGCAAAAATATGAAAAAATTTTTCCTCCCTTCGCTTCAATTAGCTTTTTTGTTTCGGAAAGCCCGTTTAAGTCGATATCCAAGATGCAAACAGTTGCGCCCTTGGAAGAGAATTCCTGGGCCAAAGTCCTTCCCAGCCCGCCCCCTCCGCCGGTTATAACAACAACCTTTCCCCTGAAGTCACGAACTTGACCCATCTCATACACCTATTTCTTCCAGTTCTCATAGTCGAGATGCCTATATTTTGGAAGATAGCGCCGCGGAAATCTCAACGCATCCCTGCGAAATGGGGGAGCAAGCTGTTCCGGGTCTACCATGATCTCTATCACGGCCGGTCTATTTAGCTCAATCGCCTCTTCAACTACTGCACAAATCTCATCAGCACGATCGACTCGTACTCCGTGAGCTCCCATGACCTTTGCCACTTCGGCGAAGCAGGGGGCCTTTATGTCGACCCCTATAAAACGGGAATTGTAGAAGTCAATCTGGTTCCTCTTCTCAGCCCCCCAGGATTGATTGTTGAAAACACAGGCTACTACTGGAATGTTGTGTTCGACGGCCGTGCTCACTTCATGAAGGCTCATGCCCCATGCTCCATCACCAATTATTGCAACAACAGGCAGATCGGGTCTGCCAAGCTTCGCTCCCAGAGCTGCAGGATAAGCAAAGCCCGTGTTCCCGAAAGTACAGGCAGCGATGTGTTTTCTGCCTTCATCGAATTTTAGATAGCTGTTTGCTATCGAAGCTACATTTCCCACATCTGTTGCCACTATTGTCCCCTTGGGCAGGGCTTTTGTTAGCTCGTAGAGGGCCCTGCGGGGATTGATCGGTTTCCCTTCAATCATCGCAAGTTCGTAGATTTCCTTTTCCCATTCCTTTCTCCTTTCCATCGCCGTCTTTACCCAGCTATCTCTATTCACGCTTATTCCGGCCTTCTTCAGCCTGGCAAGTAGTTCTCTGGCTGTTTCCTTGGCATCGCCGATGATTCCAACTTCCACCGGGTGAATTTGGCCTATGTTCAGGGGATTAATGTCAACCTGAATTATTCTCGATTCCCCGGTTATGTAGCTGATTCCGTACTGAGGTATTGTTCCAAAAGCCGAAAGTCTTGTTCCAATGGCCAATATTACGTCGGCTTCCGAAAGGGTTAGCATGGCGGCCTTTGATCCCATATAACCGATCGGTCCTATCCACAGGGGATGGGATGCTGGAAAGGCATCGTTGTGCAGATAGGAACAGGCCACCGGTGCTTTCAGGTATTCGGCCAAGGCAACTACCTCGGGAATTGCATCAGAATCGACCACGCCCCTTCCCGCAATAATTGCAGGTCTTTTTGCATCTTTAAGTATAGAAACGGCTTCATCCAGCAGTTCAGGTGCTCCCGGACCTCTTTTGTCCACCCTATATCTTTTAGGTTCCAGAATTACGTCTTCCAGCTCGGCATAGAAGTAATCCCGCGGAATGTCGTAAAGTACAGCCCCGCGTTCTGCGTATGCAATTCTAAACGCCGTCCGCAGACATTCCGCAATTCTGCTTGGATTTGGAACTCTTATCGACTTCTTTGTTATAGCACAAAAAACGGAGACCTGATCGCATTCCTGAAAGCTGTTCCAGCCAACAGCTGTGCTCATCGCCGATGGAGCTATGACCACGAGGGGTGTATGGGCCATGTTGGCTGCAGCTACGCCAGTGACCATGTTTGTTATTCCGGGACCGTTTTGCCCGATGCAAACGCCCGCCTTTCCAGTTACCCTGGCATATCCATCTTCCATATGCGCAGCTGACTGCTCATGCCTAACAGAAACAAATTGAATTCCTGCATCGGGAAAGAGATCCAAAAGATCCATAAAAGCCGAACCAACTATGCCGGCAACGTGATTAACTCCTTCCGCAACGAGTGTTTCTGCAATCGCTTCGCTACCACTTATGCGAATCTTTTTCATACCATCACCCCTACTCGCCAGACAGCTTTTTCATCAAAAACTCTTCCAAGTTGACAAAACCGATTGACGGATCCGTCATGACATTAACCACCGCAGGTTTGTTTGAAGCAAGAGCTTCTCGAATTGCTGTACATATTTCATCCGGCTCCGTAACAAGTTCCCCATACCCTCCAAGAGCTTCAACCATCTTATCATAGCGAACCTCAGACAGCTTCAAACCCACAAACTTTTCCCTAAGTCTTTTCTTGGCCTCTGAACGCATTATCATGCCCCAGCGGGCATCGTTAAGAACCACTGCTGTGAAGTTGATGCCGTATCTTATGGCAGTCTCGTACTCCATAATACCATATCCGAATGCTCCGTCCCCGGTAAAAAGCAGAACATCCTTGTCCGGATGTGCAAGCTTAGCGGCCATCGCGTAAGGCACACCTACTCCAAGGGGCCCAAAATTTGTACCGGCAATAGATAGATATTGCCCGGCTCCCAATGCTGGCAGAACAAAGTTCCCAAAGAGGGCCGCATCTCCTCCGTCGATAACCACTATCGTATCCTTTTTGACGAATTTGGAAACTTCGTAACAAAGTCTCATGGGATGGATCGGAACCCTGTCGGAAAACATCAATGGTTCCAATGCCTTCTTTACCATTTCCTGGATTCTTCTAATGCTTTCAATCCATTGAGAGCGATCTTTTTCCTTTACTCCGGATATTAGCTGCCTCAAAACCTGTCCGCAGTCGCCTTGAATGGTCAGATCGGCATCCAAAAGATTTCTGAGCTCTGCGGCTCTAATGTCGACTCTAATTATCTTGCAGGTTTCGGGAAATGTATCTGGAGTTAGGATGTAATTCGGCCTCGTGCCCAGTACTAAAACTAAATCGGCAGCCTGCGCAGCGATTCTGAATACCGGATGTCTGGTAGCGGCAATTCCCATTCCCAATGGATGATCGTCTGGAATCGAGCCTCTACCAGCATTTCTTGTAAATACTGGTATTTGAGAAATTTCGGCGAATTCCCTGAGCAAATGCGCCGCTTTTGCCCACCAAATCCCGCCACCGGCAACTATTATTGGTCTTTCCGCGCTGTTGATCAATTCAAGGGCTTTCTTTATATCTTCCTGATTCCCACAGGGTCTAGATCTGGATACATAGCTCCTCTGCATTTTAATTTCTTCCGCATCGACGGAGCTTTCCATAACATCCTTGGGTATCTCGATATAAACCGGACCAGGGCAATCCGAAATTGCTTCGGCTATTGCTCTCCCGATATATTCCGGAATCCGGCGAATATCAAGAACTGTCCGGGCATACTTTGTTATAGATTTTATCATATCAATTTGGTTGAAATCCTGCAGCGCATTTCGATCAAACTCCTCGATGCCAGCCTTACCAGCTATGCAGATTACGGGAATTCTACCTGCAAAGGAGTTTGCAATTCCGGTTAGAAGATTTGTAAACCCCGGACCGGCCGTTCCGGTGCAAAAACCTATTTCACCTGTCGCCAACGCCCAGCCTTCCGCCATGAATGCCGCATTCATCTCGTGCCTCGTACCTATGAACTTTATCCCCCTTTCCTCGCAGGCCTCCATCATCGGATATATATGGCCTCCAGGAAGTCCAAAAAGGTATTTAATTCCATGCTGGGCTAATATATCGGCTATAATTTCTCCTGCGCTGATTCTGTTCATTTAAATACCTCCAGCTCTTTCGCAGCCTTTAAAATTTTAAGTATCTTCAGACTTCGAATCCTTTCAATTTCAAGCCGAGATTTTCCGGTATAATCTTTCAAACCTTTGCCCGATTTCACGCCCAAAAGCCCCTTTGATACCATTTCCTCGGCAAATTCGATGCTTGTCGCATTGCATAGATGTGGAAGTAGAAACATGCCGGCGAATGCCGCAACATCCCAGCCCATATAATCTACTGACTCCAGTGGACCCTCAAACGGTGCTTTCAGCCCGGCATTGAGCCTAAAGGCCAAATCCACTTCTTCCCAGCTCGCCCAGCCCTTGCTTACGATATAGGCAGCTTCTCTGATCAAAGCCGCATTCAGGCGATTAACTAGGAAGCCAGGAATGTACTGCTTGAGCACAACGGGAACCTTACCGCACGAAATTAGTATGCTCTTAACCCTCTCAAGCGTTTCTCTGGAAGTTTTTGGACCCATAACAATCTCCACCAGAGGTATAATGTGCGGCGGATTGCAGAAGTGGGCAATTACAACCCTCTCCGGGTTTGAAACTTCAGCCAGTTCAAATATGTTAAGAGAAGACGTTGTACTGCTCAAGATCGTTTTACTGCTACAAATATTATCCAGCTCCCTGAAAACTTGAGCCTTCAAATCAGGAATTTCCGGCACTGCCTCAACCACGAGATCGACTTCCGGATTTTCTCGAATTGGCCATAAAGCAAAGGCAAGATTTTTCCAACAATTTTTCGCGTTTTCTCTGCTTATTTCTCCAATCTCAACTAAAGTTTCTAAATTGGTCTGAATCTTTTGTTTGGCCATTTCCAGCGCTTCATTTTTAATGTCTGCAAGAATCGTTTTGTATCCGCTTGTAGCAAAGACCTG
>CAYXCK010000052.1:0-9719 GCA_964463575.1 uncultured archaeon | reverse complement strand
CACCTTTTATCAAGCAAGTAGAAATCTTTTAAGCCTTAAAACGCTTTTTTATTTCCTATTTTCCTCAAAGCTCTTCAGGATTCGACCGCCTTATCTCTCGATGTCTGGATTAAGGTGTGTTCAAATTAAACAGCCTTTTCGAATCTTTGTAGCTTTTTGTGCAAAATTTTTTCGATACAGAATTTAGTTCAGATAACATTTTACGAGTAGCGCTTTTGATTATTGGGCCTGAATACCTTCACTCAAATTTTCATAGTTGCAGATTGGACAAAAAGTCCACTTACTCTCCCTAATTTTAAGAATTCTAACACCATGTTTTTCACAAGTCTTCGAGGTTATGTAAATTGTTCCTTTTTGAGGTAAAGGAACAGAAAACCTGCAGTTTGGATAATTAGTACATCCAACAAACCTTTTTCTTGCTCTTTTTATAGCTATTTCTTTTCCGCAGACCGGACATTTTCCAACAACTTTCTCATTCTTTCCGAGCTCCAAGCTTTTAAGCGTTTTGAGTAACTTAAGTTTCTCCAAGTTACCCATCCTGCTTAATATTTCTGCCAGAATTTTTCTAGATCCTAAAACTACCTCAGATTTTGTTTTTTTCCCCTCAGCAATCTCATCCAATTCCTTTTCAAGCTTTGCTGTCATCTCTGGAAGCGTAATTGTCTCAAATTTTTCCTTTAAAACATCTATAACCGCAAAAGCTAAAGAAGTAGGTCTGTAAGGATTTCCTTTTATATACCCTCTACTGATCAGCTTTTTTATTATCTCATGTCTTGTGGATTTAGTCCCCAGATTCAATCTCTCCATTAGCTTTATCAAGGCAGAAGGTGTGAATCTTGAAGGAGGTTTTGTATTCTTTTCTTCGATTTTTTTCTCCCTTATTCTCAATTTATCCCCAATCTTAAGTACGGGTATTTCCACTTCCTCGACATTCGAGTATGGATAGACCTTTCTCCAACCCAGATCGACTAACTTTCTTCCGACAGACACGAATTTTATTCCATTGCTCTCCAGCTCTGCAACTCTTATTTCCCAAACCGCATTACTTGCCAGAGTCGCAAAAAATCTACGAACGATAAGTTCATAAATAGCCCATTCCTCCCTTGTAAGATTGTTTTTATCCGCAACAGCAGTAGGATGTATCGGCGGATGATCTGTTGTCTTCTTTTTACCTCTGGAGGGTTCAATTTTCTTCTGACCCAAAACGTATTTGGCTTCCTTTGAAAAATAACTGTTCAAGAAACTCCTTACAATCCCGAGCAGGTCAAGGGTTTCTGGATAAACTGTGTTATCAGTCCTCGGATAGCTGATGTACCCGTTGATATACAGATTCTCAGCTATTTCCATTGCTCTATGTGGGGACATGATCCTAGAAGCTTCTCGTAGAAATTCGGTTGTGTTGAATGGTATTGGCTTTGACTCGATTTTTTGTTTCACTTCGAATTCCTTTACAGTCGCAAAGTCCCCTATCTGGGATAAAATCTTCTTTGCTGATTCCAGATCCTTGTACCTCAAAGGATGCCTCGCAAGGAAACCCAAATCTATGAATATTTCGTAATATTTTTCGGGCTTAAAATTTTCTATTTCTCTCTCCCTCTCAACTATAAGTCTTAAAGTAGGAGTCTGAACTCTACCAACACTTAGAAAATCTTTTCCAAGTCTTCCCGAACTTAAGGAAACTAACCTTGTTAAAACTGCACCCCATACAAGGTCTATCTCATGCCTCGCTAGAGCGGAAAAAGCAAGATTAAAATCGACGTTCTCAAGGTTTGAAAAGGCTTTAAGTATTTCTCCCCTAGTTATCGCGCTGAATCTTGCTCTATCAAACTTAAGATTCCTGTTAACTCCTCTAAGAACTTCAAGAGCTTCCAAACCGATTAACTCTCCTTCTCTGTCGTAATCAGTTGCAATTGTTACTTTCTCTACTTTTTTTGCGATTTCTTTCAGAAGGGCTATTATTTCCTTTTCTTTCTCAACTTTGATAGGTTTTGCATTTATCAGCTCATTTAAATCAGTCTTAATCCAACTGCTGTACTCTCTTGGAAAATCTAGTTCAAATATATGTCCCTTCAGCCCGATTACATACGCATTAGATGAAGGGGAATAAAAAAAGACTATATTTCCTTTTTTTATTCTTTTAATGTCATTAAATAATATATTTGCAATTCTTTCTGCTGCCTTCTGTTTCTCGGTTATGATTAACCAACTCATACCCAGTCGAGACTCCTCGCTTTCAAATCTCTTCTCCTCCTCTCCACAAACTTCAAAACAGTTGAATGCTGGGAACCTTCAATTAGCATATTTATTGCTTCTCTCGCTATGCTTAGATTTTCAAATTCACCGATAATAGATACGTACTTATCATAAATGCTTATATTAACGTTAAGCAAATCTTCTATTTGTTTTTTTATCTTTCCCTCTTTTCCGATTATCCTTCCAAGTATTCTTTTTATAGCCTTCTCAGACACAAGCTGGGAAAGATCGATCGACTCAAATACAAGGTTTTCGTCATCAAGCAATTTCATAGCGATATCTGCACTGAAACCTCTCGCAATTGCTAGAATTACATTTTTAGCTTTCATGAAACTCAGAGTATCCTCGTAATCAACTATCACAGTATTTTTCCCAAAACTGAGCTTGCAGTTACACTTTTGCTCTATTATTTTCTTTATTTCACCATCTTTCCCTATCAGCACTCCCACCCTATCTTCAGGTATCTCAATCTCCATTCTCATTTTCCCCACCCGTGATTTCTTCTAACAGCTCTTCTTCAGAAATTCCAAGTCCAAACTTATTGAAGAATCTTGCTATATTTCTAACATCTCTTTTCAAATACACAAGGGCTTTGGGGTGATCAATAAGTACTGCTTGGCTTAAGTCTATTATCACCGGTTCTTCGAGAAGAAGAATGTTGTACTCACTAAGATCTGCATGAACTAATTCAGCCTTTCTGTAAAGCTTCACCATATTCTCAACGACTTTTTCAAAGATCCATTCAACATCCAATTCAGCAAGTTCCTTTCCAATTTCAACCAAGCTAGGTGCTGGGACTTCGTTTTCTCCAATGAATTCCATCAAGAGAACGTTTCTCAGGTAATCATACGGTCTAGGAACTCTTACGCCGTTATCGTAGGCTCTTTCAAGGTTTCTGAACTCTTTTTCTGTCCAGACATATATTTTCTCTTTCGCGGAGATTCTATAATCAAATCTTCGATCACCAAAGATGTATTCATCCATTTTGTCGAAAGAACTGGTCTCTATTCTGTAAATTTTAACAGCCATTGGAACATCTTTTCCTTCGAAAACTCCGTCTGCATAGAAAACATTCGCTTCTTTACCCGTGCTTATCACTCCTCCCATTGCTTTTATGTATTTCGTAGAAAGCTTGTAGAGAACTTTCAGAGTTCTTTGATCGAGAACTTCTGCGTAAATCTTCCTGTCCTCTTCGCCGATTTCCTTTATCCTCAATCTATCTAACGCTTTATCAAGATCTTCTATCTTTCCCATCCCATCCACCACGATTCGTGAAGAAGACCAAGAAGACTGCTGAAGAAACTAGTAAAATGGCAACATAAACAAATGGAAAGCTTGAAAATTTAAACTTTACCCAGAAACTTCCATTTCCCCCATATACGATGACTTTCTGTCCTCCAATTTCTCTATATTCCCTCTCAAGGTTTTTGAAGTCTTCAATTTCAACGAGGGGTATTAAAATCACCCTTTCGTTTCTGAGTTCCCTTTTCATGGTGTTATCTTTCAAGGTATAAGCTATCCTTATGGTCCCGTTACTTTTTTCGGCTATCAAGAGGGATTCAAATATAAGCTTGTCCCCAGAAACGAAAGATTCCATAAAATCCAAACTTGAAGAAAGTATCTGAATGTTTGATATTTCGGGCAAAGAAATTGCTAGATTACCATCGAAGTTCAAATCGCCGTTGTTAGAGATCAATATAACTTCCTCAACGTATCCACCCTGAAAAACGATCGAGTGGATAGTTATTTCCAGAAATTCAGTAGAATTCGTAAAGCCTAAGTTGAATTCAAGAACTTGATCAGAAGACACGTTTACTTCCTTAACAAAAGTTTTATCTAAAGCGCTGAGTTCAAACCTGTAAAACCCCGGATTTAATTTCAAAATATCCCCAGAGCCGATTTTCCCTTCAAAAACGACTCCGGAAGTGTTAAAAATCTTGAGTTCAGCATAATTATCATAATTTTTCAAAATAAAAGTAATGTCTGCCGCGTTCGCAACGAATAGAAGAATCAAAATACTAAACTCTGCGTATCGCATCCCACTCTGCCTCCTTTTTCCTTAAAAAGTCCCAAAGGGCCGAAATCGCGGAAACTTGTAGAACTATCGAATAAACAATCAGACCGATTGCTATCTTCAGCTTGGATACTCTCTTGTAATAAATCAGGATTGCAAAAAATGCAATGGGTAAAAGTGGAATTAAGAGAACTGGAAAATAAGTAACCGTTAATGCCAAAAACCATGATAATCTTACCTCCTTGTTCTTTATTATTTCTTTTCTGTATTTCCAGAGTTGCAAACCGCCATAGTACCATCTTTTTCTTTGTTTATAAAAATCTTTCCAGCTTATTGGGGCCTGTTCGAAGAAAGCACCCTCAACCATTAGCCCTCTTAGACGTTTAGCATGCATTCTTGTAGCAAAATCGGCATCTTCAGCCACTGCATCTTCATTCAATCTCTCGCATAGAATTTCGTATCTTAAAACCCCTATTAAACCATTAAACTGCTTGAATGAGCTTTTTTTAAGTAGGAAATTTATAAACCTGTACTCGGCCTCGATGATTTCGGGCAGGAGACCTGAGCCATTCAAGACAAATCTCCTTGCAGAAGCTATGTATGCTTTACTATCTATCGAAAGGGCTTTGATGCAGTTTGAAATTGTTCCCACATCAGTTCTCGAGTCTATATCCAATATAAGCACAAACTCTGGTGGATTCTTCTTCAAATAATCAATAGCATCGTTTATAGCTCCTGCTCTTTTACCTCTTCTTCCGTTCCTCTCTATCACTTCAACTCCCATTTCCTTTGCAATCCTCACTCTTTCATCCTTTTCAGAATTTTTGTCAATAACGTAAACAATTCTGCAATTAAAGTGTTTTGCAATCTCCTTTACATGTTCTATACTATCTTTCAAAGCCTTTTCTGGCTCAAAAGGGGACACAGGAACTACAATTGCCAGTCTCATCCTAACATTCTTGCTATTATTTTTGCAGTTTCCTCTGGGTCAGCCCTACCTTTTGTCTTCTTCATCACCTGTCCAACTAGAAAGTTCAATGCCTGCTTTTTTCCACTGTAATAATCTTGCACAGCCTTTGGATTTTCTTCAATTGCTTCCCTGCAAAACCTCTCTATCTCGCTTTTCGGAATCGCAAATAATCCCTTTTTCTCTATTATTTCCTCTATTTCCCCTCCCTTATCAAGTTTCGTTCTTATAACTTCAACGACGCCCTTTTCAGTTATTTTCTCCTCGATGAAGAAGCTAAGAAGTCTTGCAAATTCTTCCGGGCTCATGAGATTGAAGCATTCATAGAAACTAAGGTCGCGATAGTTAAGTTCCCCACGAAGAATATCAACAATCCAAGTAACTGCAATCCTTGGAGAAACCAATTTCGCAACTTTTTCGAAATATTCTACCATCTTAAGATCCAAAATCAGAACTCTTGCGTAATTGTCAGGAATTCCATACTCCGCTTTCAGTCTTTCTCTCTTTTCCTCAGGCATTTCTGGAAGCGTTCCGATTACCTCTTTCACGAGTTCTTCTGTATAGATAACTGGCAGATCTGGCTCAGGAAAATACCTGTAATCCTGCTCCTCCTCTTTGCTCCTCAAAGAAACAGTAATTTCTTGGGCCTCATCAAAATGTCTAGTCTCTCTCAAAACGGATTTACCTCTCTTTATCAGGTTTCTCTGCCTCATTATTTCATAATTTAAAGCCTTTTCAACTCCCTTGAAGGAAGATATGTTCTTTATCTCTACTCTTGCACCACCGGCGATTGATACATTTGCATCAACTCTCATAGCTCCCTCCAGTTCGCCATTAAAGACATCTAGATACTCCAAAATCATTCTAAGTTTGTTTAGAAAAATCCTCGCCTCTTTGGGAGAGCTTATCACCGGCTCGGTTACGATTTCCAGTAGAGGCATTCCGCTCCTGTTGTAGTCTATAAGCGAATAACTTGCAGTGGTTATGGATCCCTTGTAACTAAGCTTTCCGGGATCCTCTTCTAAATGTATTCTCTTCAGCGTGATTTTCTTTTCTTTTCCGTTTGATTCTATCATTACATGTCCTCCAAGCGCAAGGGGACGATCGTACTGACTTATCTGGAAGTTCTTAGGAAGGTCAGGATAAAAATAATTCTTTCTGTCAAAGACCATCATTGGTTGTATTTTTGCATTTAAAGCCAATGCAACTTTTATTCCGGCTTTTACAGCTTCTTTATTCACAACCGGCATTGCTCCAGGCATACCAAGACAAACTGGACACACATGAGTGTTTGGGGGGCTTTTATGATAACTCGTTGAGCATGAACAGAAAAGCTTACTTTTAAGTTTGTTCAACTGCGCATGAACCTCAAGTCCTATGATGACGTCCATAAAAGAAGTTACATTGTTTAAAAAAATTCTCAACCTAATCTCAAAACAATCCTTTCATAATCTCTCTCGATCTCTCTTAGCAAAACTTCTTCATCTATCCCCATTTGATGCGCAATAAATGCCATTCCTCCAGCTCCGACACCCTCCTTAACGAATCCGTAAGCATAAGCCCTTAGCCCATCATACTTCGACTTTTTAAGCGGGATTCTCGCAACATGAACTCTGCAAGGAGCTAAGGATAAATCTGCATTTCTGTCATTTGCAACAAATTCTGTAGTAGCTATGGAAAATTCGCAGTCCAAATTCTTTGCCAAATTTGCAATCGCCACCATTTGAGTGCCTCCCGCAAGCAAAGCTTTCTTGCATCCGTTTAGTATGCCATAAATTCCCGCTATTACGGGATCACCAACCGAGGCTATTATTTCTATCGGATCTCTACTCCTTACTCTTTTAACAGCCTCGTTTATCACTCTCTGCTTAAGCTCGATTGGATTGTTTGGCATGCTTGAAGAAACTTTAGGTTCAAATCCAAGCGCTTTCAGAACAGCTCCGGCAGTTGTAGTCCCAGCCGGAATGCTTTCACCTATTATCATTAAATCGGCAAGCTTAGAGAGTTGTTCTCCAAGTATTTTTCCATTTCTTACAACTCTTTCAACATCTTCTACTTTCATCGCAGGATTAATGGCTATATTTTCTCCAACAGGAGCGTCAAGGGAAATATATGGAATCTTAGGTTTTACCATAAGCCCCGAATCCACAACGAGTAACGGAATGCCTGTAAGCCTCAAAACAGTGTAAGTTATCAGAGCTGGAGTAGGCTTACCATCAGGAGTTGCGGGAATTGAATCAATACTTAGACATCTTCCATAATAAAGCAACTCTGCATCTGCAGGAGGCGTATATTTTATCAGTTCTTCATTCGCACCTGCAATCGTAATTCCCGGGATTTCAGCCGTTTTCGTATTACCAACAACTAATAAAAACAGGGCTTTTCTGAAATCAAATTTTTCTGACATGAAGTTAAGATATTCTTAAGATTTATAAAAATTTCTATTTTGAACTTAAATCCTTTGCAACAATTTCGGCTATTCTTTTGCCGCTTAGAAGCATACCGCCGAAAATTGGACCCATTCGGGGCAATGAATTAACTGCAGCTACAGCCATCCCTGCAACGTAGAGTCCATCAACAATCTTCCCAGTTTTTTCAACTACGAGTTTCTCGGATTTCTCCACAAAAGCCGATCTCTCACCAGGAACTGCTATTTGAAGAGGTATTTTTCTAGCAGCTACTGCGATTACTTCTGCATCATGTCCTGTTGCGTCTACAACTGCTCTACTTTCTATGAAAATTGGATCAACATGTAACCCGCTCATCTCAACTGCGCTCCACTGGATGCAAACTCCTGTTATCCTAAGGGGGTTTTCCCTAAAAATTAGATCGTCTACAGCAACCCCGAATATTATTTTTGCTCCGGCATCAACGCATTTCGAGGCAAGCTTCGCCATAAATTCAGCAGTATCGCAAAGGAGAAGACTTCCTCTCTCCACTGTTTTTATACCAAAATCTTCAAGAATCTCCTTAACTTCTTTTTCTAAGGCTATTTTGTGAAAAAGAATTGCACCCCCGCCTATTCCACCGCCAAAGCTAAGTCTTCTCTCAAAGATTAGTGTTTTGTAACCCATCTCAGCAAGATATTTTCCTGCAGTAAGCCCTGAGGGTCCAGCTCCTGCTATTACTACATCGCACTTTGCGAAGTCGAGCCAGTCTTTAAGAGCTTCTGCTATAATCGCTCTCGTTATCTCGGATTCCATGGGCTAAAGACCTTAGAAGGAGTTAAAAATTTTTGCTTTCCCTTGCCGAAATAAATTCAAAAATTAATTTGGCGGCAAGTGTCTGAGTTATCTTGTTTTCATCCGGAACGACTTCCACAATGTCCATTGCAACGACTTTCTTAGCAATCTCGGAAAAAATAGGCAAAATTATTCTCGGATTTATTCCAAAGGGTTCCGGAGTCGAAACACCAGGGGCAAAAGATGGATCAAAAACATCCATGTCAATGGATAAATAAATCCTGTCATATACGCCCAAAATTTCGAGTACATCTGAAGGTTTTTCTATATTCCAAGAAAATCTGTAAATTACCCCGTTTTTGTCCGCAAACTCCCTCTCTTCTTTACAACCACTCCTAACACCCAATATAACAACGTCAAAACCCTCTTCAAATATCCTCCTACTAGTGCATGCATGGTTGAATCTGTTCCCATCGAATTCATCTCTAAGATCAAAATGAGCATCAAAAACAACAAAACAGGATTTTCTGAATCTTCTAGTTGTTAAGATACTCACGCTATGTTCTCCACCCAG
The DNA here is from genome assembly GCA_964463575.1 of uncultured archaeon. GTDB lineage: Archaea > Halobacteriota > Archaeoglobi > Archaeoglobales > Archaeoglobaceae > WYZ-LMO2. Next base: position 729 of record CAYXCK010000052.1, on the reverse strand, counting down.
TGCAATTGGTATACCCTTAACTTTGACCAAAAATTCGTCGATCCTTTTTCCTATGTCCGGGAAATTACCATCACAAAGAATATTTCCTGCATCGCAAACTTTTGCTAATGACAAATCAAAGGAGAAGAATTGAGAATACGATTCAAGATTCCAACTCGCCTCTCTTATCGCATTTGGAGCGAATCTGGCTCCAGGTTTAAAAGACTGTGTTGCGTCGTACGGAATACCATATATAACGTAATCGGCTTTCTCTATTTCAGAATTAGAAATTGAAAAATATGAATCAATATGCATTATGCTAGCCTCTCAATTTTTCTCTTTCCAAGAGATTCTAGATACACCACTTCGACTCCTGCTTGAATTTTATTTTTCAAGTTCTCTGGAATCGGAAGTTCAAATGTCTCAAAAGTGTTCAGATCCATCAGCTGTGCGTTCTCTTTTGTAACGCTCAAAACTTGTGCTCTCTTTCTTTCGACAAGTGGAACATAAACTTTCGCTGTGACCGGTTCAACTATGCTCCTTTTTTGGGAATCAAAGATCCCAATGGCATCTATTCGAGCCTTAGCAGCCCCATGCTTCCCCGGTTTACTAACAGAAATGCTAATTATTTCACAGGGCTCTTCATCAATTACTATATATCCTCCCTCTCTTAGCTGTCGAACTTCTACCTGCTCTTTCATGTGACTCGAAAAAATACAAGAAAATTTAAGTTTTTGCATTCAGTTTACA
>CAYXCK010000051.1:0-9730 GCA_964463575.1 uncultured archaeon | reverse complement strand
CCCGCTTTAGCTGGAAGCCTTCTTTAGGGCGGGGAGGAGGTCAGATAGCTAAGTTTTTATTTAGCAAGCTAATTTTCACATATGCTATTCATCACTTCCAATGAAGGCAAATTTAAAGAGGCGAAAGAGGTTGCAAAACTTTTCTCAGTAGAAATAGAGTGGCTAAAAATGGAGTACGAGGAAACCCAGGGAAATACACTTGAAGAAATTGCAACAAAAAGTGCAGAAATGCTCTCAAGAGTAATAAAAAGACCCTTCTTTATCGAAGATAGTGGTCTTTTTATAGAAAGTCTTAACGGATTTCCTGGGCCCTATTCGAGCTACGTTTTTAAAACCATCGGAAATAAAGGTATACTAAAACTCCTAGATTGTGTTCAAAACAGAAAGGCATATTTCAAGGCTGTAATAGCGTTTTTTGATGGAAAAGATATCAAGATATTTGACGGAGTCGTTTACGGGGAGATAGCAAAAGAGATAAGGGGAGATAAAGGCTTCGGATTCGATCCCATTTTCCTATACGGTGACAGAACTTTCGCAGAGATGGGGGAAGAGAAGAATCTCGTTTCACACAGAAGAAAGGCTCTTGAAAAGTTCTTTTCGTATCTAAAATCAACCTCTAAGTCTTAAAATTCCTGCAAAGATTATAAATACGCTTCCAAGCCAAACGAGGATAATCAGCGGTACTACGTAGAATTCTATGATGATAGAATCCTGAGAAAGGGATCTTATTGCCAGATAATAATCCAAAAAAGGCGTTGAAATTATCGAAACTTTGCTAACCCGCCCCCAGTTATCGTAGAAGTGAATTTCCGGTTCAAAAATTCCATATTTGCTTTCTATTTTTGCCCTCAAAACTAGTTTTTCCCCATCAAATTCCTCACTGAGATTGCCCAATCTAAAGAGTTCACTCTCTCCCACAGAAATCGTTCTCTTTTCTTCAAAAAACCAAACCGAGAAAGATCCCAAGAACAGCAGGATTACACCAAAGTGGAGCAATTTTCTCTTCATTTTTATGAATTTATAGATTATCCCACATACTGCTGAAAAGAAAAGTGGGACAAACGTTATTAGATAGTAGCTCCTATCAACGTTTCTAAAAAAGCTGGTGATAATTCCAAGAAATACCACGATTATCATCGCCGAAAAGATTAGAGGGGAGTAACAAAATCCTTCAAAGCTCCACTTCCTAAAAGCAGGGATTGCAAATGATGCCATCAAAACAACAAAGAAGAAGCTGAGAGGATCCGAAGCGAACGCGTGAACTGAACTCAAAATTCCGCTTCTGGTCACAAAAGCTGTAAAAACAACGAATACCATTGCCAGATAAGCAAAAAATTCTTTTCCTTTCCTTATATGAAAATATGCTGTTAGACAGAGCCAGGGCAATAGGGAGGAATTTTCAACCGGGTCCCAACCCCAGAATCCCCCCCAGCCAAGCGTCCTATAAGCCCAAAAACCGCCAAGGATTATTCCTACCGTCAATAAAATCCAGGAGGAAATTACAAATTTTCTGTTCTGTATTCCGAAGAGGGTGGAGACATAAACAGCTGCAACCAGCGAATAACCAAGAAAAACCACTGGCGGATGTACCAGCATTTCAGGCGTTCTTAGCACTGGATTCATCCCAATACCATTCAAATGTCTGAATTGTAATTCTGCAAAAGGATTCGAGAACAGATTTAGAATCAAAAGTGTTGAGGCGTAAGAGAGAAATACAAACATCGCCTTTGCTTTCTTGAGATCCTTCTCTCCGTAATTGAGGAAAATGGATGCTGAGAGGATGTTTAAAAAATTCCATAGCAGAAGAGAACCTTCCTTTCCCGCCCAAACCGCGCTTATTTTAAGCCATGGGCTCATTTCTCTTTGGGAATTCAAGTAGACATAGAGTATAGAAAAATCGTCGATGAGAAAGTGATGAGTCAGGAGTAAGAGAGATGCAAAAACGCATGAAAGGGATGCATAAAGAAGAATTTCAGCAACCTCTGCAAATTTCAAATTTCTGCCAGATGCCAGAAATAGAATTGCTGAAGTCGTGCAAAATATTGCGGAAACTAATAGAAGTTCAAAGCCCGCCAATCAACCACCATATTCCGTGTGACACTTTTTCAGAACTTCTTTAACATAGAAAATCCCTTCCTTCCAGTCTCCAAGAGCTATTATATCCCCGTAATTTACCTGTCCGGCGTATACTGCCCTTATTTTACTTCTACCATCTGAGATATAAAAATAAGTTTGACCATTTTCGGAAAAAGTTTCCTCCACTTTCCCCTGAACTGCTACTCCGTAGGCTTCTTTCATCCCTATCAAATCTGAAGGCGAAATGGTTGAAGAGGAACTATGATAAAGGGTAACTATTACCAAGGCCAAAAATGCTGCAAAAGGTAACAACACCTTTTTTGCCATGATTCCCGTATCTAGTCACATTTAAAAAATTTTGTTTAGTGAAGTTTTCACTGTTCATGAAAATTGATAGGAAAAAGCTTAAATAATAAAACATAACTAACATTTAACATGTTCAAAAAACATGTAATAGGTATTGTTGGCATATTAATAATGGCAGTTGTACTTCTGGGCTGTGCACAACCTCCAACGGCTACGCCAACACCAAAACCTGAAGCCAAGGAACCAATTGTCATCTGTGCGCTGTTCGATCCAAGAGTTCCAGTACTTAAAGCAGATTTAGAGGCCATAAGAATAGCGGTTGACGAAATAAACGCAGCTGGAGGAATTCTAGGCAGAAAAGTTGAGTTCATACACGAAGACACCCAAAGAAAAGTCGACATTGCAGTTTCAGCTTACAGAAGCGCTGTTGTTGAGAAAAAGTGTAAGTTCGTCTTACTGGAAGGTGTTTCCGAGGAGGCCTTGGCTATAATAGATGAGGGCGCCAAGCTATATCCGAGCTATCCGCATCTTGTTATCTCTTCGCAGGCAGCTGTTGGAACTACGCTCAAAGTAATGCAGGATTATGATAAATACAAGTTCTATTTCAGAAACCTACCGCCTGACCCAGACCTTAATTACAACGTACCAAAGACGCATTTTGCAATTGCAAAGGCAATCGGGGCTAAGAAAGTTGCTCTGCTACTCGAAGAAGCCGCTTGGACAGAATGTGCAAGAAAAGGTTGTACTGTGGATACTCCTTATGGAAAAATTGAAATGAAGGCCATGAAAGACTGGGTCCCAGCAGAATTCGGGCTTGAAGTCGTCTATGTCGCCAACATTGCTGTTGGCCAAAAGGACTTCTTGCCAATGCTTGAGGAGTCTGCAAGAAGGGGGGCTGAATACATCTTCGTCCTTTCCAGCTGGTACACCGATACAATAACGATGACAAAGCAGTGGGCAGAATCGGGAGCAAAGAATATTCCAATAGGATTCTTCGGAGGACCGAACCAGTGGGGAGTGTTCTACAATCTTACCGGAGGAAAAGCCTTGGGAACGATGTCCATATTCTACGATACGCCGGATGTTCCGCCAGTAACTCCAAAGACAAAGGAAGTTGTCAAAAAACTCAATGCAATGGGTCTCGCTGCTGATATGAGCGTTCACTACTACTATTCAGAAGTGTACAGGATAAAGCAGGCAATCGAAAAAGTTGGAAGCCTAGACATGGACAAGATAATAAAGGCTATCGAGGAAATGCAGTTTGAGCACACAGCCTTGCCAAGTAAATACGTGTACTTCGGCTACAAGAATTCGAACTTCCATTCATATACTGGAGGATACGTCTTAGTAGCACAGTTCCAGTGCAACGGAAAGCCAGTCTGGATTACTCCCTCAGAACTGCTCAAAGAGGCGGGATATGGTGAGGAGGTGCAGAAAGCTTCAAACATAAAACTCTATAAGTCCCCAGAAGAGCTGAGAAAGATTTGCCCAAGCTAGGGGGGTTAAATGTTAGATGTTTTAGCCTATATTTTTTTATATACTTTTATTTTTGGTTGTCTCTTCCTCGGCACCGCGCTTGGCTTCACGATCATCACAGGTGTTCTGAGGGTATTCCATCTCGGTTACGGAATGACTTTCCTAATAGTGGCCTACGGAACCTGGGCCTTTTGGAGAGATTTTGGCCTAGATTTTCCGATATCAATTCTGCTGAGCTTTCTGCTACTTACAGTTATAACAGTAGCCATCTACAAGCTCGTGATCTCAAAGTTCTTTGAAGTAGAAGATTACCTTCTCGCTGCTCTTCTTTCGGTTTTCATAATCATTGAAGAGATCATTAGTCACATCTATCCGGAAATTGTTGGAGTTTATCTTCCAACTTCGGTAACCAGGGAGACAGTCAGCATAGCCGGTGCAAGCGTTCCTGGACAGCTGGTAGTGGTAGCAGTAGTATCTATTTTAGTCACATTCCTGTACCTACAGCTGCTTACCAGAACAAAGATTGGACTCATAATGAGGGCAATAAGCCAGAACATTTTTGCTTCCAAGCTAATGGGCGTCAACTTCGATAGAATGTTCATTCTTGCGCTGATATTGGCCTCGATACCGCCCGGAATAATAATACTATTACTCACCCCAGTATGGGCACTGAATCCATTCATAGGCTGGCCGCTCTTTACTTACGCAATATTGGCAACTGTACTTGGAGGTCTAGGAAATCTTAAGGGGACTATAACCGCATCCTTCATCTTAGGTCTCGTTTTCGCCGTAACTGGCTTTGTAATAAATCCAAGAATGATGACACTTGCCGCATTGGTGGTAGTAATAATTGTATTGATATTCAAACCACGCGGTTTAGCGAGGGCTGAAACAATATGGTGAAGCTTGAAGCAAGGAGAGGGAGGTTAATAATCCATTTTCGCAATAGAAAATATGAATGGATCCTAGAGCCGAGATACTGGAGAAATCCCATCATAGGACTTATAATCTGGCTTTTGATTCCGTTGATAATACTAGCGGTTGGTCAGATTGTTCCAATAAGCATTCTTTCTATTTTATCAACACTAATCTTTGCAAACATTCTTTGTATGCTTGCAATTCCTCTGACGTTGCAGATAATAGGAACTGGTAGAGTGAACTTTGGTCCGCATTTTTTTGCAGCCATTGGCGGGTATACAAGTGCTTTGCTTAGTAAAAACTTCGGTCTTTCGCCGCTAGCAACACTTCCCGCATCATTTGCAATTGGAACAATCATAGCTCTAGGGTTAAGCCCTATAACGATAATCTCCCGAGGACTCTACTTTGTATTGATAACCCTGCTTTTGCCATTCATTTTACTCGAACTCGCTTACTGGCAATCCGAAATATTCGGTGCCGAAACGGGTATTCCTGGAGTCCCGATAATCTTCCATAGCGGGAATGTATTTCAAGATGTAACCCTATATTTCTACCTTTCTCTATCCCTCGTGCTAATCTTCCTTTTCGTTTCCGACAGAATACTGAGATCAAGATACGGTTTTATAATGGGGGTAATAAATGAAGACGAAGAAGTTGCTGAAACCTACGGGATAAATACCGCGAAAGTAAAAATACCCACATTTACCCTCACAAGTGGAGCGATGGCAATAGCTGGATGGTTTATAGCTCATTACTACGGGTCATTCACAGGTCCTGCTTGGCTCCAGCCATCTTTCTTAATAATAATATTGCTCACAACTACCCTGGGTGGAAAAGGGGCCATTTATGGAGTTGTAATAAGCGCATACGTAATAGCTGTGCTCAGGGAAGCTACAAGGATTTTATTTGGAGAGCTTTCAATAGTGGTGCTTTTCCTGATATTACTAGCACTGCTCTACTTACTCCCAGAGGGTTTCTGGGGGCTATACAGGAAAAAGAGGTATAGAGAATACTTCCCCTCGATAAAAATAAGGAGAGGATAAAAATGCTCGATATCAAGAACCTAACGAGAAAATTTGGTGGAATAGTAGCAGTCGACGATGTTACACTCAAGATTGAGAAAGGAGAGATAGTTGGATTGATCGGACCAAACGGTGCTGGAAAAACGACACTAATAAACTTGATCTCCGGCTACTATTATCCCAACGAGGGTAAGATATTTTTTAACGGAAGGGATATAACAAGAGAGAGGCCATTTATTAGAGCCAAAATGGGTATAGCGAGAACTTTTCAGAATCCAAGGCTTGTTGGTAACATGACTGCGCTTATGAATATCCTCTACGCAATATTGGGAAAAGAGGGTGAGAGAATAACCTTGCACGAAGCTTCAGCAGAGGCAATGTATTACCTTGATTTCTTTGGATTGCTGAAAAAAAGAGATGTTTTAGCAAAGGATTTGCCAATTTATGAGATGAGATTGCTCGAACTGGCAAGAGCCCTCGCTTTAAAACCAAAAATGCTGCTGATCGATGAGGCTATGGCAGGCCTTAATCCAGCAGAGGCAGAAAGAGTTTCCTCGCTTATCTCGAGAATAAGAGAAGAGTTCGATCTAACAATTATCTGGGTCGAGCATGTGCTCAGAATTCTTATGAGATCAGTGGAAAGAGTTGTGGCAATGCACTACGGAAAAATAATCGCAGATGGAAGACCCGAAGAAGTTTCCAAAGATAAAAAAGTGATCGAGGCGTACATAGGTGAGGAATTATGATGAAAGTCAGTGATGTTGAAGTTTGGTATGGTAAAGTAAGAGCCGTGAGCGATATCAGCCTTGAAGTAAATAAAGGGGAAATAGTTGGATTAATCGGACCAAACGGTGCTGGAAAAACGACAATTCTGAAAGCAATAATCGGGGTTGTGAGAGTGGCAAAAGGAGAGATAATTTTCGAAAATGAAAGACTTAACGATTTTGAAACTCATGAAATAATAAAAAGAGGAATTGCAATTGCACCTGAAGGGAGACAGCTTTTTCCATTTCTAACTGTCGAAGAAAATCTCCTGATGGGCGCAATAAATGGGGAAGCTTGGAGAAAGAGATTCGAAACTATAAAGTTTGTATATTCTCTCTTTCCAAGACTCAACGAAAGAAGAAATCAGCTTGCTGGCACGCTTAGCGGAGGGGAGCAACAGATGCTCACAATTGCCAGAGCCTTAATGGCCAAGCCAAAGTTGCTCCTAGTCGATGAGCCGAGTCTCGGATTAGCTCCAAAGATCGCATTGGAAATATACAAACTACTCGAAAAGCTTAGAAATGAGGGCATAACTATCCTGCTTTCCGACCAGAACGCTAGAAGAGTTTTTGAAATATCTGACCGTGCTTATGTTGTCGAGAATGGCAAGATAGTTATGCAAGGCAAAAGTTCGGATTTGAAGGAGGACGAAAGAATAAGGAGGGTGTATCTAGGCCTATGACGGACTATTTTGATTTTATTAAATCCCTAATGGAGGGAGAGAAAAGAGGGGAAGCTTTGAAAGGTATAAAAGTGGTGGAAATAACACATTTCATTTTTGGTCCAAATATTGGCAGGGTTCTGGCTCAGTATGGGGCCGAAGTTGTAAAGATAGAGACACCAGGAGAGGGAGACAGATACAGAATTGCCGCAATATTTGGCAGATTCTATAACAGAGCAAACTTACTTTATGCAATTCTCAACGCTAACAAATACGTTATCGCGGCAGATGCGAGAAACAAGAAGGCGAGAAAAATTATTTTTGAACTGATTAAAAAAGCAGACGTTTTTGTCGAAAACTTGAGTGCTGGTCTCGTAGATGCAATGGGAATAGGCTACGAGGCAATTAGAAAGGTTAATCCGAGAATAATATACGTTAGCTGTTCTGGTTATGGCCAGTATGGGCCCCTGAGTAAATTACCTAGCTTCGATGTCGCTGCACAGGGAGTCGCTGGTGTAGCTATGAAGACAGGCTGGGAAGATGTAGATGAATTCTACAAGCTCCCAGATTATTTTGGGGATTACCTCCCATCAATGTACGCTGTTTTTGCAGTTTTATCAGCCCTTTACTTCAGAGAAAATACTGGGAAAGGACAATATATAGATATTTCACAATGTGAAAGTCTTATGCGCTTCATGTATGACTTCACGTATTTCAGTCTCACGGGAGAAGAGATCGGAAAAACCGGTAACCTCGATCCTGCTTCCGTTCCATCTGGTATTTTCAGAACAAAGGATGGAAAGTTTGTTTCAATCTCTATTTTAACAAGTTCACAGTTCGAGGCTCTGAAATCGCTAATTCCCCAGCTAGAAAATGGAAACAGATTCGAGAAAAGTAGAGCAAGAGATTTGAATAAGATCGTAGCCAAATGGATTGAGGAAAGAAATTTAAAAGAAATACTGGAATTGGCAAAAAAACACAGATTTCCGGCATCACCCGTTCTTGACGATAAGGAAATAGCGTCTGATCCCTGGAGATGGGAAAGAGGAAGCCTTTTAAAGGTTAGGGATCGACTGCTTGGTGAAATTCCAGTACCCGGCCCGATCATCGCTATGAGCGCTACACCGGGAAAGATAAAATGGCTCGGCAGACCTGTCGGATACCACAACAGGCTTATACTTAAAAAATGGCTTGGTATGAGTGATAAAGAAATAGATGAACTAGAGAAGGAAGGTGTTATCGGTTACTGGGATGAAATGCCCGGTTTAGCTCCTCCAGCGACTTGGGATGCTGAAAAAGATGAAGTTTTTAGAGGTGAAAAGGATGAGGGATGAGATTTTGATGAGACTTTTCAGCGAGAACAACAAACCTTCTGCTCTTGAAAATGTTAAAGTAATCGAGATCGCCGATGAAAATTTCGCTGCCGCAATTGCTGGTTCTTTGCTTGCAGAAATGGGAGCTAGAGTTACAAGAATTGAAGTCGGAGACGAAGCAAAGAAAATAAGCCCGTACGGCGTTACGATAAACGGAGTTGGTATCCCGTATTTAGTTGAGAGTAGAAATAAGGAAATAGTCAAATTCAACGAATCAGTTAAAGATCTGATATTCTCTGCAGATATAATAATAGATGGTACAATCCCGGGCTTTCTCGAAGAGCTTGGACTTGGATATAGAAATGTTTCAGAGAGAAATCCTGCAGTTATATACGTCGCAATCTCGCCTTTTGGTCACTATACATCAAAAGCAAAAGAGTTCAAAAATGTGCCAGACTCAGATCTAACGGCCCAAGCCTACAACGGGTATCCCACACTTATAGGGAATCCATATTTAACTGGTGAGCATTCCTATCCCCTAAGAGCGGGCTTATGGGCAGCTTGGATAATGGCAGGAGTTAATGCCGCAGTGGGTGCACTGATAGCACTTATAGAAAGGCTCAAAAGTGGAAAAGGACAGTTCATTGACATTGCAACAAACGACGCAATAGCGGTTGTGACCACGTTCCCCGCAGTAGTGGGTTTCCTATTTGATAAACCGAGGGGCAGATTTGGGACGATAGATTACCTACTCTATCCATTCGGATACCACAAAGTCAAAGATGGCTATATCGCCCTAGCAACTCCGACAGACGCCGACTTCAGGGCTCTGCTAAAGATACTAAAACGCTGGGATCTGGAACCAGACTGGAAATACACTTTAGACAGGATTTCTGACGATCTTGAGAGAATTAGAATTCTCGATGAAGAGCTGAACAAAACATTGCAAAAGTTCACGGTAAAGGAGCTCCTAAAGAAAGCTTCTAAACTAAAGAAATCAAAACTACCCTTCCTCAGCAGATTTCTGGGCAGACCTGTAATTGTTAGGATAAATACACTGAGAGAAGTCCTACAAGACGAGCATTGGAGAATAAGAAAGAGCTTTCTGCAAGTCAAAATTGATGGAAAGGACGTAATCATTCCCAACTCACCAATAAAATCCTCTGAAACTCCTCCAAAAATAAAGAAATTAC
>CAYXCK010000050.1:0-9999 GCA_964463575.1 uncultured archaeon | reverse complement strand
AGTGCTGGAGTTCATGGTTGCAAACAACATAAGGGATTTCAGGAATGTTAGCAATATCGTACACACATATCAAACAAAACCAACAAAAATCCTACAAGAAATGGGGGTGTCCTGATGTTTAAGAATGCAAATGCTCTAACCTACATAGGCTTCAAGTTATTTGCAAAGGATATTGAGAAGAAAAAAGAAAAGTATTACGAAATTGGTAGGGATTTAAAGAAGGCAATGATTTCGATGCCACCGGAGATGTATATAGCAACAGCCAGAATGTTCTCCCTATTGTTTGGCATTGCAGGCGCAATACTGGGGCTGATAATTGCGTACGTGCTCGTCACCATGGTTCAACTTCCGCCCTTCTTCCCAATAGATCTTCCAGAACCCTATCGCGCTGCTTGGCTTTTCTATAGACCATTCGTTTATGCAGGACTACTAGCAATCCTGCTCACAGTTGCTTTCTACTACCTAGGAAATTTGCTGTTTGCGATCTACCCGGCTACAGTAATAAGTGACAGAAAGAGTAAAATCGACAGAACTTTGCCGCATGCAATAATCTTCATGCTCTCCCTAAGCAGGGGAGGGACGAACATTGTCAACATCTTCAAGTCGCTTGCAGAAAATCACGAGGTTTACGGCGAGATATCTAAAGAGGCTTCAAGAATTCTCTGGGAAATCGAGGTACTCGGAAAGGATTTAAGAACTGCATTGGCGGATGCAATAGAGATTTCACCCTCGCAGAACTGGAGAGATTTCTTGCACGGGCTTATAACAATAATAGACAGCGGTGGAGATATAACAAAATACCTTGAAGAGAGGGCCGATTTCTACTTCGAAAGAGCGAGACAGGATCAGAAGAACTTCATAGAATTCCTTTCGCTCATGGCCGAAACTTATGTGACGGCACTTGTTGCCGGACCGCTGTTTTTAATAATAATACAAACGGTGATGTCTGTCATCGGCCAGCCAAACGATGTTGCAATATTCTCAATCATTTATCTGGTAATACCCGTGGGTTCATTCATGTTCGCAGGTCTCATAAAACTCCTAAGTCCTAGCGAGATGGGAAGAGCCCCACTGCTAAAAGAAAGATACCTGTACATTCCAAAAGTAAGAGATAGCGATATGGAAAAAGTAAAAGAGCTAAAAAGAAAAGTATGGGTAAGAAATGTCAGGAAGATGCTTAAAAATCCGTTCAAACTGTTTGCCGAGAGACCATATTACACTTTCGTCGTTTCCGTACCCGTAGCTCTAATTTTTATTATCTACGGATTCTCTGTTAATCCATACGTCCCCGGAATGGACTTCAAGTACTGGTTCTTTACCGTAGACGACTACATATTTATATCACTAATAATAGTTCTTGCGTTTTTCGCACTATTCTACGAGCTCGGAAGAAGAAAGATAAAGGTATACATGCGGCTGACTCCAATCTTCCTTAACAAGCTGGCTTCAGCCAATGAAAGCGGGATGTCCGTTTACAGAGCGATAAAGATGCTCGCAAAAAGCGATACAAGCCCGCTAAGAAAGGAAATTGAAAAAATGAACTCAAACCTTGACTGGGGTGTAAGCCTTGGAGATGCATTAATAAGATTTGCAAATAGATTGAGGATTTTCGAGATTTCAAGAACCATTACGCTGCTCAATGAAGCTTTGAAGTCATCAGGAAACGTTACAGAAGTTCTCACAATCTCTGCAAAAGATGCATCCAATGCAGAACTCCTCAGAAGGGAAAGGGCTGTCAGCATGTTCTCCTATGTGATTATAATATACATAGCCTTCTTCGTTTTCATAGGAATTGTTTATGTAATAGCCTCAACTTTCCTTTCCACTCTCGCAGAAGCTGCAATGAAAGTTCAGGGTACAGGGGCTGGGGCTGGGTTAGGTATTCTAAAAAGTGTTGACGTTATTACATACAGGAATGCCTTCATGCATGCGGCCATCTTCCAAGGACTATTTGGGGGAATACTTGCTGGAGTAATGGGAGAGGGAAGTATTTCGGCCGGCTTTAAGCATGCACTGGTGATGGTCCTGATAGCATATGTTGGCTTCAGCATACTCTTCGGTTTCAAAGTCATTTGAAATGCAAGTCACCAGGGAAACTTTGCAAGCTTCACCTTTTTACCCTCACATTCGACTTCTTCAAAGAGGCTTTCTCCAAGCAGATCTTCTAACTTTTCTATCCCTTCAATTTTTTGGACTTCAAAAACCGGAACATCCGCAGCCCTCAGCTTTTCAACAAGTTCCTTAGTACTTATGCTCGCAAACTTTCTCTCCAATTCCTCTCTCACTTCCTCATACTTTTCTATTGCCTCTAAAAGAGAGATTCTCTGCATTCCTATTGCCTCACATAACCTGTTCCAAAAATGCTCTTCCGCAACAATTCCAAGAGTGATATAGCCATCCTTCGTTCTGTAGATTCCGTAGCCCGGATTTCTGACTAGCGCCTCCACAAATCCAGAACCATTTAAAATAGAAGTAAGGTGAATTGGAACACCGAAAATGGCTGACTTCAGCATGCTTATGTCGATTCTCTTCCCGATCCCAGTTCTTTCTCTTTCGATTAGAGCAGACAAAATCGCTATAACCGCAGCCATTGAAGAAGAAAAATCTGCAAACTGGATATTCGGATCCAAGGGTACTCCTTTACCACATATTTCAAGGATGCCAGTAAGCCCGAGGATGTTCACGTCATGTGCCGGAAGCCTCGAAAGCTTGCTTCTTTGCCCAAATGCGGATATTGAACAGTATATTATTTTCGGATTAATCTTTGAAACAGTTTCATAGTCTATTCCGAGCCTCTTTGCAGTTCCGGGGCGGAGACCTTCGACTACAACATCGCTAGATTCCGCCAACTCCAAAAACTTTTTTCTGCCCTCCTCTGTCTTCAGATCTATCTGCATCACTTTCTTACCAAAATTCATCGCAACGTATATCTCTCCAAGAATTCTCGAGGGATCACCGTAAGGTGGCTCGATCTTTATTACTTCGGCCCCAAGAGAGGCGAGTATTCTTGTTGCAAAAGGGGCTGGGTAATAGAAAGCAACCTCCAAGACCTTTACTTCCAGCATAGATAACACTCTTACCGAATTCCCCGGCTTTGACGGGTGCTCTATTTTTTTAAAGTCTCTATTTATTTAAACTTTTCTCAATCCTCCTGAAGGGCGGATTTTCAGTTATAATTCAAGCCTTCAAAATAAGGTTCTCAAATTTTTCCTTCTCAAAGCTCTCAATTGAATGCAGAAATTCTGTTAGGGATTTTGCCCATTGCTCGATGGCCTTCATCATCTTCACTTTAAAATCCTCAAACTGAACTGGCCTGTAAAGATACCTGTAGCCACCAGATCTTAGAATCCTATAATCTCTAACAACCAAACCCTTTTCGAGGAGTTTCTGAAGAGACTTGTAAACTGTACTTTTGTCTTTTTCCAGAATTTCCGCCAATTCATCTACAGTTGCGGGATTTTTCTTCAGAAGAGCTAGATAAACTTCCATTTCAAAGCAAGAAACGTCAAAGGCGCATTTAAGAATACATTTTATATGCTCGTCGCATTTGACTTCCATAAAGAAATTATTGGGTTTAACTTTTAAACCTTTTCCTTTCTCGATTTAAATTTAAATTCTGCAACCAATATCTCCTATGATGATAATAGCATTCGTTGGCTATCCCTTATCGGGAAAAAGCACTGCAGCCGAAGTTGCAAAAGAGCTCGGAATTTCAGTTGTCACCATGGGAGATGTCGTCAGAGAGGAAGTCTTAAAGAGGGGGTTGGAACCGAATGCAGAGAACATGAAGAGAGTAGCGGATGAAATTAGAAAAAAAGAGGGAATGGATGCAATAGCTAAAAGATGCTTTAAAAAAATAAGATCTACAGGTCCAGTTGTTCTGGTAGATGGCATAAGGGGAATAGACGAGGTTGAAGCTTTTAAAAGAGAGTTCGGTAACGTAGTTCTTGTAGCAATCGAAGCTCCCATCGAGCTTAGATTCCAAAGAGCAAGACAAAGAAGGAGAAGTGATGACGTTTCAAGGATAGAAGATTTGATGGAAAGAGACAGGATTGAGGAGTCCTGGGGACTGAAAAAGGCTATGGAAATAGCGGACTTTACCGTAGAAAATACGGGTAACTTAGAAGAGTTCAAAGAAAAGATAAGAGCTTTACTAAAAAAGTTGTTGAGTGTGGAAGTGGAAATAGAGACTACAATTCATCCGACAGAGGTGGAGGAAAAAGTAATTAAAGCCGTAAAAAACCTTTTCCCTGATGCCAAAATCGAAATTTCCAACGGAAGACTTTTTGCAGTAGCTAGAGATCTTAGACACTTCAAAGAGCTGCTAAAAAGGCAGAAGATACTCGACACAGCTAGAAGTGAGCTGATTAAAGGAAAAAGAGGAGATGAGATAGTTGTATACCTCAACAAGCAGACTGCAACTGTCTCAAGGGTGAATTTCTGCGAAGAGGATGCAATTTTATCCCCATTGAAGGTAACTTTCAGGTTGGTGGGTGTTTCTTTCCAGAGATTTCTCGACTATCTGGCTCCGATGACGAAAGACGGAAAACCAATCAATGAGCTGGACAAGCTTTAATTCAAAAACAGAAGAAAACATGTACCCTGCGGGAGCGAAAGGACTGTCATCGCTCGCATATTGCGATTGCTCAATCCCGCAGCTGGATCAGGGCCCTCGAACACTCATCGGTGAAAAAAGTTTAAAATTCTGCTTAAAAATTTAGCTTATAACAACTTTCTTAACTCCATCAACTTTCAATATCTCCTCAACCACTTTACCGGGTATTTTAGAATCGGCTACAACGATCATCTTCGACTCGACGCTTAGCTCGGGATCTTCAGCTAGCAAATACCTTATCACTATGCCTTCTTTAGCGAGTGCTGAGGTCACACCAGCCGCTATTCCGACTTTGCTGCTCTCGGCGTACACCTCAAGAACGCCGTAACCCAGAAATCTGGCAACTTCGGTTATGTCGGCAACAGGTTTAAGCTTCTCGAATACTTTCCTGAGCTCTTCATCTTTCTCTATATTCTGAATCGCAGAGACCACAACTTTTCTGTCAACTCCTATTGCCTCTGCTATTTTTGCAGGAACAAGCTCTATATTCCCGCAATACGCTTTTCCCTCCTTTATGGAAATTCCAAACCTGAGAAATTCCTTTGCAACGGCAATCTGGGATGGATATTTTTCGAACTTTTCCGCAATCTTTTTCCACATAGAAAAATAATAAATTACTTTTTGATCGCTTTCAGCTTGTCTACAAGCTCAGGAACCACGTCAAATAAGTTTCCGACTATGCCGTAGTGGGCTACTCCGAAAATCGGCGCTTCAGGATCCTTGTTAACTGCAATTATCAGCTCGCTGTCCTTCATTCCCATAACATGCTGGAAGGCTCCGCTTATGCCCAAAGCCAGATAAAGCTTCGGTTTCACGATTTTTCCAGATATTCCGACCTGTCTGTCCTTTGGTAACCATCCGCTGTCTATTACCGGTCTGCTTCCAGCCACAACACCGCCGAGCAATTTTGCAAGTTCTTCGGCAAGAGGTATGTTCGCAGCATCTTCTATCCCACGTCCGACAGCTACTATTACTTCCGCCTTTGTTATGTCCACCTCTCCAATCTCAGGTTCAACGTAGCCAATGAATTTCCTCATCGCAGATTTCGATGGCTTTATCCCGGCATCAACAATTTGTCCTGTCTTCTGAGCGCCTTCCTTGAAGGCCCCCTGTCTGATGGTAAGAACGCACGGTGTTGAAACTTTCAGATCCACCATTATTTTTCCCTGCATTACGTATCTAGAGACTACAAGTCCATCCGTCTTGTTAACTCCCACAACGTCTGTGACTATTGGAGCCCCGAGCTTTACTGCCAAGTAAGGTGCAAATTCCGATCCCATCGCTGTGTTGCCAACCAAAATCAAGTCCGGCTTCACCTTGGCTATCAGCTGCGATAAAACATCAACGTAGAGATCCGGCGAATAGTTTTCGAGGCTTGCATCCTCTATCTTCCAAACTTTATCAGCATGCTTGGCAAGCTCGCTAGCAAATTTTGAAACGTCCTTTCCTATCACAACTGCTTCGCTTTCGCCAAGTTTGTTCGCCAAGTTCAGCAACTCTATACTCAGCGGATTTAGATTTCCAAACCTGTGCTCAGCAACTGCAAGAACCTTCATCAGATCAACCCCCTCTCCTTAAGTATTGCAATTAGCTTCGTAGCTATTTGTCCAGGATCGCCCGTAATCAGTTCCGCCTTCTTAACTGGAGGCAGGTACATCTTTACAACTTCAACCTTCTTGCTCTTCGGAGCGATGTTCAATTCTTTCATCTCCTTTGTCTTTGCTTTCTTTATGCCCATAACGGAAACGTATCTTGGCTCATTTATACCGCTCTGAATTGTTAACAGGCAAGGCATCGGAAGTTCTGCTTCTTCCTGATAACCTCCTTCAATCTCTCTCTTCACTTTCACTTTTCCGTCTTTGATGTCTATCGCTGTAACAGCGGTTGCAAAAGGCAAGTTCAGCATTCCGGCAAGCAAAACGCCAACAAGGCCATTGTTCATGTCCTGGCTCATCAGTCCTGCAAAAATCATGTCAAATTTTTCGTTCTTTATAGCTTCAGCTATTACCTCGGCGATCTGATAAGCATCTATGCCAGCATCAAGGGGTATCTTTATCGCCCTATCAGCTCCCATTGCTAGACATTTTCTTAGAGTATCATCGCAGTTTTTTCCAACACCAACAACAACAACTTCACCACCAAGCTTTTCTTTTATCCTTATAGCCTCCTCAACAGCGTATCGATCCCAGTCGTTTATGTCAAAAACAGTCGCACCCAGAGACAGACTTTTACCATCGCTTGCAACGCCAACTTCGCTTTGTGGATCCGGTGCATGCTTCGCTAAAACTATAATCTTCATCTCACCACCAAAAGCTCTTGCGACTCTTATGAATAAAAAATTTTCCATTTTAAAAAATTTTGCTTTTGCAACAATTAAGCAATTAAATTGGCACGAGTTCAAACATCAGATGGCCTTCTTTTCGCCTTGAAACCTCAACCCTAACCCTCTGTCCCGGCTTCGCAGCTCTTGGATCCCCTTTTAGCCAAGAGAGAATCCGAACACCGTCATCGAGCCTAGCAATTGCAACTGTGTACGGATCATGCATCGAGAAACTCGGAGGTCTTACGAAGATAACAGTCAAGGTTTCGAGAGTTCCCTCCTTCTTTAGTTCTACCCATTCCATTTCCGACTTCATGCAACTTGGGCAGTCCTTTTGCGGGGGGAAGAAGAGACGTCCACATTTGCATTTCGTTGCAAGCAGTTTCCCTTCTTTAAGCCCCTCAAAGAATTTCTTTATTCCTTCAACTGATATTACATATTTGATCCTCAGTTCTCTGAGATCCATCCACTGTAAGGCACCCGATTTCTCGTCAGAAACAATAGGAAAACCAGTCTTATCTATTGCTTCCTTTTCCATTTCTATCACCTCTTTTCAAGCCCGTAGATTGTTACGTAAGCATAATGTCCGGTACCACCAACATTGTGTGTCAACCATTTTCCGCTCTTTATGTCCGCCCGTCTGCCCTTTTCTGCTTTTCCGAGAAGCTGTTTAAATGCTTCCACCGCCTGGCTGACACCTGTTGCACCTATCGGATGTCCTTTTGCTTTCAAACCTCCATCAACATTAACGGGGATTTTTCCTCCAATGTACGTCTGCTCGTTCCTTATCAGTTCAACGCCTTCACCCCGCTTGCAAAATCTCAGATCTTCGTATGCAATTATCTCCGGGGCCGTGAAACAATCATGAACATTTGCCCCATCAAGTTCCTTTACAGGCTCATCTATTTTCGCGATTTTGTAAGCCTGTTCTGCGGCGTATTTCGCGGAAGCCAAGCTGGTAAAATCTTCTCTCCTGCTCAAGTTTGCCGTTCCAGTTCCAACGCCCTGTGAGAGTATCCAGATCTTCTCCTCTACTCCCATCTCCCTCACTTTCTTCTCGCTCGCAAGAATTATGCATGCAGAGCCGTCGGTTATTGGAGAGCAGTCATAGAGCTTGAATGGCCAAGCTATGTAAGGACTCTTCATAACAGTCTCAATGTCTATTTCCCTCTGGAACTGCGCGTAGGGATTCCTTGCTCCGTAATAGTGGTTCTTAACAGCAACTCTAGCAAAATCTTCTTCGGTTGCACCATATTTTAGCATGTAGGCTGTGCCATGCATCGCATAGTAGCCGGGAAAAGTGAGTCCGAAGTTTTCGAATTCCCAGAAATAGCTGCCAAATCTTCCGATCATCTCTATGACTGTTGGATTTGGGGATTCCTGCATTTTCTCGACTCCCAAAACCAGAACCAAATCTGCCATCCCTGACTTAACAGCCTGATAACCAACCCTTATTGCAGCACTGCCACTTGCACATGCTGCTTCAACCCTCATTGAGCCCTTTGGAGCCAAATCAGCATATTCTGCAATTAGAGCGGGAACTGCCTGCTCGCTACTCCACATCCCAGCAGTTCCTACCACAAAGAACTCTATGTCTTTTGGCTCAACGTTTGCCGTTTCAAAAGCTGGTTTCATGGCTTCCCAGCAGAGCTCTGCAACGTTAACGTCTTTTCTAGTACCGAATTTCGAATGTCCAACGCCTATAACAGCCACGTTGTCCGACATGGTCTAAGAAAGAACTCGGGATTTATAAATCTGCCCTTTGCCAAAATTTTCAGAATTTTAAATTTTCAAGGTTGATCCTTTTTCAGAAATTCCCTTAGAAAAATTGTCCCGTAGCAACCGGCAGGAAGGTAAAATTCGAATAAACAGCCATCAAATCTGAGATCGGTTATATGCAATGGTATATCGGCGCTCCTGTAAGATCCGCTTGAAGAAAATTCTTTGTACTCGTTCTTAAAATTTGAAACGGAAAGATTGTCCTTCGCAAGGAATTCCTCTGCAATCTTGTTCCAGCCTTCGAGTTTTGTATCGTAGCCAATCAAAGGCAACGCTAGCGTTGCGTATCCCTTATACATCAAAAATTCAACCCTTTTTCTGTTGATCGCAATTCTGCTGAAGTCGCTGAAAGTCGGTTTTTTTGTTCTGAATGTAAGATAGCAGGCCCAATCCCCCTCTGCGATCGTCTTCAAATTTCCAAAGTCTTCTATTCTCTTCGAGAGAAGCCTGTTGAAAATGTAGGACTGATAGGCATGGACAAACATGATCTTCAGATTCTTCGGCAGAGAGAGCAAAGCCCTCTCCTCATCCATACCCTCTCTTAATTTTTGAAGTAAAGTTCTCTCGTATGTTAAATGCTTCGGCAACTCTCGAAGCCCCACTAAAGGATCCCTGCAATTCCATAGATCTTTTCTTATTTTTGTTATTTCTTCTTTTTCCACTTCACTGGGTTTTGCCACATAAGTCCAAAAAGCCTCTTCAAATTTTCTCTGAAGAATTAGCTTTCCGACCTCGTGAGTTATTCTTCTATTTCCAAATCTCTGCTCTCCAAAAAAATTCGGAACCCCCTTTTCTCCAAGCTCCTCTTTTGTTTGCAAAAAGAGCTTTCCATTCTTGCATTCGAAGACTCTTATCCTGAAGATGTTGCCTATAAGATCTCCCAGCCTTATATCTCTCCTTGAATAACCCAGAAACTCTATCTCCGCATCCTTTATGCTCACCTTCGAGACATCTTCCCATCTAATATCCTTCAAAGAGAAATACTGAACAGTTATGGCCCTTTTATCTTTTGTTCCCGCAAAGGAAATCCTCCTCTGGCTTATCCCTAAAATCTTTGAAAGCTGCTTAACAAACCTCAGTGTATCCCAATTCTTTTTTTTCACCTTTAAAATGCAGTAATTTCCTCCTCCAAGCTCCAAGTCAATCAATTCTTCTACATAAAAATCTTCCAGACTTCGTTTTATTTCTCCACCCATTCCTGGTGTTTTTGTAAGATAACCCCTTATTCCGATGTCCACAAGATCTGTGAAGAAGAATTTTTTTAATCTTTCTTGCGAAATTGCTA
>CAYXCK010000049.1:0-10256 GCA_964463575.1 uncultured archaeon | reverse complement strand
GATGCGGGGGGAGGGATTCGAACCCTCGAACCCCTACGGGAGTGGATCTTGAGTCCACCGCCTTTGGCCACTCGGCAACCCCCGCATGAATTCATTTGAACTTGGGCTTATGAAAATTGTGGTGTGCCTAGGTTTAAATCAAGGCAATGGAAATTTCTCCAAAACTCATCGATTTGCTTTAAAAAACAAAGATTTTTAAGTCAGAAAAGGATAAGCTTTAATGATCGGTATAAACATCGGAGGAGTAAATGTTGTCTGTGCAATACTGGGAGATGAGATTAGAATTATAAAAAAACCTTCAGAAGTTGGATTTGAAACAGTTGCAAGAGAAATTCCGGAATTGGGTAAGGATAAAACCGTTGTGAGCACTTCGCTGCCCCTCAACCATATTTTGATGAAATATGAAAAGCTCAAAACCCTCGTACTTTTAATTCCCGGTCCCGGTTTGAACTACTCAAATTATGGACATATCTTAAAGGGCTACGTCAACCATCGCGGAGATGTAGTTGAAAGAATAGACGAGAAAGATGTCAGGAGGATTCTTGAAAATCCGGGCTACAACAATGTTGCAATAGCTTCAAAGTTCTCACTCAGAAACCCGATTCTCGAGGAGGAGGTTAAAAAAATTGTTCTGGAAAAATTCGATGAAAAGAAGATCGCGCTAAGCCACCATATCGGGGGGCTGAATTATCCGGCAAGAATAAACACGACAGTCATCAACGCAAAGCTAAAGGAAATGATATGGAATCTAACGGATGAACTGAAAAAATACATTCCGAACTTCTATTACTTAATCGGAGACGGATCGATTTCAACTCCAGACATGGTTGTCGAGAATCCATCCCTTCTTTACAACTCCAGTCCGGCTGCTTCAGCATTTGGAGCAATTTTCCTTACAGGCATAAGGGATGCCGTCGTGATTGACATTGGCGGATATTCAACGAATCTAATCCCGATAGAGAACGGAAAGCCCAGATTTGTAAACTATCTAGAGATAATGGGAAAAAGAACCCTGATAAGGAGCGTTGAAACTGTAACAATTCCTTTCGGCGGAAATTCGGTTATTTGCGAGGGGAGGATAACAGAAGAACTCTGCAAGCCGATAGCCTTCGGAGGGGAGAAGTTCACCTTAACGGATGCGCTGAACTGCATGGGCCAAGAAATCGGTGATTTCAGGGCTTCCAGGAATTTTAAGGAAAAGGTTGACTACGATATAGCATTCCACCAGTTCATCTCGCTAATCGCCGCAAATCTGATGGAGCTGAACGCAGAAAAGATCATCGGAACCGGATATCTTGCCCCCTACATAATTCCGGAAATAGCAAGAAAGGCAAAAGCGAGCTATGTGATTCCGAAATTTTACGATGGAGCCAGGGCAATAGGATCTGCGGTTTCAAGGATAAGCCTCACGCTTCACGCGAGATTCGATACCGAGAAGGGCATTGCAATATACAACGGGGTCTTCGAAAAGGTTCCTTTCAGAGTTGGCAGCATTCCGAGGGATGAGGAGATAATAGAGACTGCAAGAAGGAAGATGATTGAAATAGCGAAGAAGATGGGGGCGGAAGAGGAAATAGAGGACATAAAAATCCTTGATTTCTATTCATTCACGATCGTGAAGGGCGGGATGAAAAGGGGGCTAATTGCGGACGTTACAATGCAGATAGAGCCGGGAATAAAGCCATGGAAGAAGAAGTACTGAGGGCAATCGAGGAGCTTAGGGAAAAGGCAAGGAACGGATGGGTCATTCTTGTCGAGGGTAGGAAAGATGAAATCTCTCTGCGCCTCCTAGGAGTAGATGGCGAATTCGTCTTCTTTTCAGGAATTGCAAGTACTGCAGAAAAGCTAAAGGGGAAGAAGGTAGTTATAATGACGGATTTCGATGAAAGGGGAATCATGATCGAGAAAAAGCTTCTCAGGGTTCTAGATTCTGATGCGGATGTTGAAATAAAGAGGAAAATATTCTTCTACCTGAAAAAGGATGTTACAAAGGTTGAGGAGCTGTACAAATTCTTTTTGAGGGAGGGATATGCCTGAATTCGATGAAGTTGTTGAAAGGGTAAAGGAGATGATAAAAAAGGCCCATACAGAGCTTCCAGAGGATGTTGTGAAAGCATTGAAGAGAGCACACAAATCCGAGGAAAGCGAGGTTGCGAGGAGGAATCTTGAAATAATACTCGAGAACATCGAGATAGCGAAAAATAAGGGGCTTCCGATATGCCAGGATACCGGTTTGCCGATTTTCTTTGTCGAGCTCGGGAAAGAGCTCGAACTGGATTTCAGAATAGAGGATGCAATAACAAAGGCCGTCAGGGAAATGACTCCGAAGCTGCTAAGACCAAATGTTGTCCATCCAATCACGAGGAAGAACACCGGCGACAACACGGGAATCAGAATGCCGATGATAAACCTCGAACTCGTCGATGGGGATGGGCTGAGAATAGTATACCTTCCAAAGGGGGCTGGAAGTGAGAACGTTTCAACTCTGCGAATGCTTCTTCCAACAGAAGCCGGAAAGGTGAAGAACTTCGTTCTCGAAGCCGTTGCAAATGCAATGGGACTTCCCTGTCCGCCGATAATAGTCGGCCTCGGAATTGGTGGAAGCTTTGATCTGGCCGCGAAGCTTGCAAAAAAAGCCCTAATAAGAAGACTGGACACAATGAACGATTTCGAAGCCGAGATACTTGAGGAGATAAATTCCCTCGGCATAGGACCAATGGGGCTGGGCGGAAAAACTACTGCCCTCGCCGTTCTCTCCGAAATCGCATACTGCCACACCGCTTCCCTGCCCGTAGCGGTTAACATACAGTGCTGGGCAAACAGGAGAGCGGAGGTGGTTATATGAAGCTGAGGGCCCCCGTAGGCGAGGAAATCCTAGAGCTGAATGCGGGGGACATAGTTTACGTTGAAGGTGAAGTTTTAACGGCAAGGGATAAGGCCCATGCGAGGATTGTTGAAATGCTTGAAAAAAACATTAAGCTCCCCTTTGAAATCAACAGGGCAATAATATACCACTGCGGGCCAATAATAAGCGAAGGAAAGGTTATATCAGCGGGGCCGACAACTTCCGACAGGATGAGTTCCTTCGTTCCAAGGATTGTCGAAAAAGTCGATGCAATTGCCTTCATAGGAAAGGGTGGTTTCAGCGGCAAGGCTGTGGAGGCAATGAAGGGAAAAGCCGTTTACCTCGCATTTACCGGCGGTGCCGGAGCTTTTGCCGCGAGCAGGATAAAGAGGGTAAAGGGGGTTTTCTGGGAAGATCTCGGAATGGCGGAAGCTGTATGGGTTTTCGAGGTCGAAAACTTCGGACCGTGCATCGTTGCGATCGATTCAAAGGGAAATAGCATTTACGAGGAAGTAAGAAAGGAAGTTTTGAAAAGGCTAGGGAAATGATAATCCTGCATTTAAAGAACTGCTGCATAGAGACTGCGGCAAAAAAGAAGTATGAAAGGCTAGTAAGCGAGCTTCTGAATGAGGAAAATGAGGAGAAGGAAAAAGAACTCGAGTTTCTTCTGGAATTCCTAAAAAAAGCGGACTTCCAAAAGCTGAGGAGCATGGGATTCGATGGAAGGGAGGAAATGCTGGTGGCCGTAAAAAGGGAAGGGGAGAAATTTTTAGTCGAGAAAATATGCTCTTCTTAATCGGCCTTGGCCTATGGGATTCAAAGGACATAACCCTGCGCGGGCTTGAGATAGTCAAAAATTCTGATGCCGTTTATGCAGAATTCTACACATCAAAGCTTGGCGTTGGAGTTGAGGAGCTTGAGAAATTCTTCGGAAGAAAAATAGAGGTACTTAAAAGGGAAGATCTGGAAGATAAAAGCTACAGAATACTTGAAAAGGCAAAAAAGGAAGATGTAGCGATCCTCGTGGCGGGGGATCCGGTTATTGCAACAACGCACGTTTCCCTTCTGATCGAGGCAAGAAAGCTCGGAATTCCCGCAAGGGTGATCAGCAATGCAAGCATAATAAATGCCGTGTGCGCGCTGACCGGGCTGCAAAACTACAGATTCGGTAAATCGGCAACGGTGAGCTGGCAGAAGTCAAGGCACTTCATCGATGTTATAAACGCCAATCTTAGCATAGATGCGCACACGCTTCTCTTCCTCGATCTAAACCCGCCGATGAAGATATGCGATGCTGTTGAAAAAATCCTTGAGCTCGAAGAAAGTCTTGAAAACCATTTTGCAGTCGGAATTGCAAGAGCGGGAAGCGACAGTCCGGCTGTTAAATGTGAAAGGCTAAAAAGGCTGGCAGAATTTGATTTCGGCGAGCCATTGCACACTATTGTCATGCTTTCAAGGAGGATACACTTCATGGAATACGAAGCTCTGAAGCTCTTTGCTTCAGCCCCGGAAGAGCTCTCTGAATGGGTCGTCTGAGATGGGAAGGAAAGAGGAGATAATCGAAAGGTTCGGGGATCTGCTTGACGAGGAAACAATTGAGCTGCTCGAGAAACATGAAGAAGTCAGATTTGTAAAAATAGCGGAAATAAAGGCCGGAAGGGTGAACATCAGGGGAACAATAACCGGAATCGGTGATCCGGAATTTGCAAACGAGATCTATGTTTCGGATGAAACGGGAAGAATAAGGGTTTTGGTTGACAGGGAAACATATTTCAGAGCTGAGATTGGAAAGGAAATAGAAATATACAACGGATTTGCAAAGCAGGGTAAAAGGGGCCTAGAAATTTACGCGAACAGATTTTCTATCGTGAGATTTACTGAATAGAAGAGATGCGATTCGCAGCTGCAATCGGAGCAGCCGAAGCCCGGGATTTTTTCAAGCTTTATTTTCCCAGCAAGCTCGCATTCCCCGATTTTGAAAAGAATTGCCCCTATAAGCTCGAATTCGTCTGATATGTAATCTATGTGCCATCTCCTTTTCTTTTCCCCGAAATGCCTTGCAACCCTTGATATCCTTTTAGCGCTGCCGACGTAGTAGTAAAATCCCGGCCTGAACTTGAGCTTCCCGAGCTTTCCAACATTTATTTCCCTTTCTCCGTCGTTTTGCATTATCAGAACATATGAAGTCATACGGAATAGGCTTTGTAGCAGGTTTTGCAGGGCTCGGGGAGATCAATTTTTGAATAAATTCTCATCTCCATTCTTTTCCTGAAATCGGAATAATCCCCGCTCTTCCATACATTTTCGAATTCGTCAGCTTTTCCGAAGTAAAGCTTTTTAACCCTCCTTTCCTCTCCCCTGAAAAATCTAACAATGTAGTCCTTTCTCGTTGGAAGATGCAGATAAACGCAGGGCGAAACAAGGCCTTCAACCGTTACAAAGCAATTCTTCAGCGGATTCTCGGCACATAAAGCTGCCTCCTCGAGCTTTATGGGCCTTGCAACGAATTCTATTCCAAGCTCCTTTGCCCTTCTTTCTGCTTCTGAAATTATTCTCAAAAATTTTTCATCCGGATTTTCAGAAAATACCTCCATCCCAACCAGGTCTTTTGATGGTATGTAATCAAGGTTGTTTGCGATGACCTGATCAGCTCCGATTTGTTTTGCAAGCTCAACGAGCTTAGGAAGCTCTTCTATCGTGTTCTTCATCATCAGTGTTGCGATTACAAGCTTGGGCCTTTCCTTTTCCGAAGCCAAAAGCCTTATTTTTTCAGCAACATCCTCGAGCTCGCTTTTCCTCACTCTTTTCTGCGAATCGATTCCTGCAATTGAAACCGCTAGGAGATCGAGCTTCAGCAGTTCATCCTTCCATTCATCGATGAAAATTCCGTTTGTCGTCATTCCTACCCTGCATTTCCTTTTCGAAATCTCAATCATGTCTCCAATGTTCGGATTCAGCAAGGGCTCGCCCCAGCCCTGAAGGTGCACATATCTGAATCTGCTGAATGGCAGCTTTTTGAAAAACTCAAGATCCATGCTTTCTGGCTTCCAATCAAAATAGCTTTTCGGACACATCTCGCAGCGCAGATTGCAGACTGTGGAAACTTCAACCTGAAGGAAATTAAGTTTAAAAAATGGTAAAAAATGGAAGAGAGACATTAAGCCTTCTTTTTCTCTTCCTTCGCTTCAAGCTTTGGGGCCATTTCGAGCATTCTGCTGTAAATTTCATCCTGCTGCTTCTCAACCTGCTCAAGAAGTTTCTTGAAGTTCTCGAAAACCTTGCTCTGCGATTCCGTGTAAAGCTGTATTGCCTTCTTTATGCTCTCAAAGCTCTCGCTCGGAACGAACTGGCGAACGTAGAATTCATACATGCTTATATAGCTGTCCATGCTGACCTTCACCAGGTCAAGCGTTGTCTTAGCCACCGCAAAACCCATCTTGTAGAAGCCCCTACCCGCTTCCAGAAAATCCTTCATCTCCATATTTTTCACCTCCTTCCTTTATGACTATAACCTTCACTATATCTCCATCATTTATCCCGAGTGCCGCCTTTTCGGCTTCGGGAATTGAAATCCTCCCCCCGGCCTGAATCCTTGCCCTGAACACTGCCACATTCCTGTTCATCAGGCTGAATCCGGAAATTAGCTTCATCATCGAGGAAACGGTTTCAACGAATTCCCTCTGTATCTTCATAGCCTCTTCCCATATTCTTTGAAAGTCGAGGTTTGGCACCATCTTATGGTATTTGTTTCCCAAAGCATAAATAGCTTTTGGTAGAAATTCAAAACTGCGAAACCTTTATACCTCTGAAAATTCAGTGAAAATATGAAGCCCAGAAAGATGGTGGAAGACGTTTACTGGGTTGGTGTTCTCGACTGGGATGAAAGGGACTTTCACAACTTCCAGACGCCGAGGGGGCTGACTTATAACAGCTATCTAATTCTCGATGAGAAAAAGGTTCTGATCGATGCCGTGAAACACAAGTTCGTTGCCGAACAGATTGATAAGATATCGAGCCTGATCGATCCCAGGGAGCTGGACTACATCGTGGTCAACCACATAGAACCCGATCACGCCAGCGGGCTTGCCGACCTGCTCAGGGTTGCGAAAAATGCTACTGTGATCTGCTCCCAGAAAGGACAGGATGGGCTTTGCAAAACATTCGACTGCAGGGACTGGAAGTTCAAGATAGTCAAAAACGGTGAAACTCTCAAAATTGGAAAAAGGACGCTCATGTTCATAGACATGACCATGCTCCACTGGCCCGACAGCATCGCAACCTATCTCGTGGAGGATAAAATACTGTTCTCAAACGATGCCTTCGGACAGCACGTTGCAAGCGAGGAGAGATTTGCCGAGGATCTTGGAGTTAATGAGGCGCTCAAATGGGCGAAGATATACTACGCGAACATCCTAATGCCTCTGGCGCAGCTGATAAAGAGAAAGCTGGAGGAGCTGAAGAGTATTGAGGTAAAAATGATTCTCCCGAGCCACGGCGTTGCCTGGAAAGAGCCCAAGATTATAGTCGAGAAGTACGCGAAGTGGGCGAACTTCGAGGTTGAAAATAAGGTTGTAGTTGTCTACGACACGATGTGGGGATCGACTGAAAGGCTTGCAAGAGCCATTGCGGATGGGGCATCAGAAAATGCTGAAGTGAGGCTTTTCCACACGAGAAAGGATTCCTGGACAGAAATAGTTTCGGAAATACTGGATGCAAAAGCCATCGCAGTGGGTGCGCCAACAATCCACAACTCGCTTTTCCCACCAGTTGCGGGCTTTCTGAGCTATCTGAAAAGTCTAAAGCCGAAGAACAAGAAGGCCCTTGCTTTTGGCTCCTACGGATGGAATGGAGTTGCTGTAAAGGAAATTGCAAAGATTTTCGAGGAGCTTGGATTCGAAACAGTACAGTTCGCGGTTAAGTTCAAGCCAACAAAGGAGGAGCTCGAAAAGGCCTACCAGCTCGGGGTTGAGCTGGCGAAATGATACTCGGAATCTGCGGAAGTCCCAGAAAGAAAGCAACCGAATTCGTTCTCAAAAGGGCATTAGAGATGGCAAGCGAGGCCGGCTTCGAAACAAAATTTTTCACCGTAAGGGGGAAGAACATAGGCTTCTGCCAGCACTGCGATTACTGCATAAGGAACAAGGAGTGCAGGATAAAGGATGACATGTTCGAGCTCTACGCCCTTCTGGAGAAGGCAAGGGGAATAATAATAGCAACCCCTGTTTACAACGGTGGAGTTTCCGCACAGATAAAGGCTGTAATGGACAGATGCAGGGCGCTTGTTGCAAGGGACTACAACTTCTTCAGGGGGAAAGTCGGAATGGCAATAGCGGTGGGGGGCGACAGAATCGGCGGACAGGAGCTAGCTATACAGCAGATAATAACCTTCTACATTCTAAACGGGATAATTCCTGCGAGCGGGGGATCTTTTGGGGCGAATCTGGGGGCAACTTTCTGGAGCAGGGACACGCTTGAAGGGGTTATGGCAGATGAGGAAGGTTTTAGAAGCCTCAGAAAGACCGTGAAAAGATTTCTAGATGTGTTGAGGCTTTATGAAAAGGGTAGCATGGGGAATAACGGGAAGCGGTGACAGGTTAAGGGAGACCGTTGATGTGATGCTGAAGATAAGGGAAATTTATCCGGACGTGGAGATAAGGGTTTACCTTTCAAAGGCTGGGAAACAGGTTGTCCTGTACTACAAGGTGATGGAGAAGCTGAAGGAGAACTTCAAGGTCTGGACCGAGGTTAATGCAAACGTTCCATTCCTTGCAGGGATGCTCCAGAGCGGAAAATTCGATTTTCTATTAATAGCTCCAGCAACTTCTAACACGGTTGCAAAGATCTCGCTTGGAATAGCGGATACACTTCTAACAAATTCCGCAATAATGGCCCTGAAGGCATTCGTTCCGGTATACATAATGCCCTCCGATTACAGAGAGGGTATCGTTGAAACCGAGCTTCCCGATGGGAGAAGGATAAAAATCAGAGTTAGAAAAGAAGATGCCGAAAACGTTCAAAGGCTTTCAAAGATGGATGGAGTCTTTGTCCTAGAAAAGCCGGAAGAGATATTTGGTGTTTTCGAGAAACATTTTAAAAAAGTTTAGCGAAGCTCGTCCCATTTCCTTCTTTTTCTGAACTTCAGCAATGCAATAGCTGCCACGGCTGCAGCAATGGCTAAGATGATGTAAAGCGGATTAATGGGCAGAACCAATGAAATTGGCAGCCAGCTTTTTTCGGCTTCAAGCTTCATAATCTCGATCAGCTCATTTGTTTTTGCGGAAACGCTCCTTGCATCATCTTTCAGCTTTCCGAGCTTTTCAATAGCCTCAGAATACTTCCCCCCCTTTATAAGGCCATCGGCGTCCCTTAAAGCGAGCTTGAGATCGCCCAGCTTGCTCTCGAATTCTGAAAACTTCAGCTTGAATTCCGCATAGCTCTGATGATTTCTGAGCTTGTCAAGAAGCAATGATGCATTCAGCAAAAGCCTTTCCAGATCCTTAAGCAGCGCATCAGTTTCGTTGTATGCCTTTTCAGCGAACTTTTTGTTTGTCAGATCTGCTAGCAACAAAAGGGTAGAATTTGCCTCACTGAACTTTTTCTCGGCTTCAAGGAATTTCTTTGCAATCAGCAGCGTTTCTGCCGAATCTATGAGATTTGAAACATTTTTGAAGTCCTCCTCGTTGTAAAGGTTTTCTGACTTAAGCTTTTCAGCTATGGAGAACATTTTTGCCCTCAGGGATTTTATGTCGCTCTTGAAGACTTCCTCGTTTACAACCCCTATGAACTTTGCAGGCAGCGCATCTGCTCTACATTCCTCGCAACTCGGAGCGATTAGCGAAAAGTTACATAGCCTCTCGCCGCAGTACGGAATAACTGCTGTAAGATTTGCAACAATTTTTGCAATGCCTCTCTCTTCTTCCCCGATTTTGAAGTACTTCGCATCTATAGAAGCCTTTTTACCGCTCATGGCTTCATCCCAGACTCCACCCTGATAATAATCGATGATCAGCCTCCAGCTTGCGTCACTGAGATCGGTGGAGAAATAGTAGGTTCTGGGATTTCCCTCTTCTCCCCCTATTAGCACTCGATAAGCTGAGCTTTTTGGCATTATAACGAGCTCAGCCTGTATTCTCTCTCCGATCTCATAGCAATCCTTTTCTGGGCTTATCTTGTACTCCACGCTGAAATGATCGCTCCTAAGCGTTTCCAAGGCTAAGCTTTGCTGGATCAAAATCGCCATCGACAAAAACAGAAGCACCATTCGCATGCAGAAGTTTTAACCGCAGAAATTTAAAATTTTCTAACAGGAGAAATTACGAATCTAAAAGAAAAATAAAGGGAAAAAATTGGGGAATTACTGTCTTCTCCTCAGCAGATACGCTATTGCAAGCAGTCCGGCGATGGCAAAGAT
>CAYXCK010000048.1:0-10506 GCA_964463575.1 uncultured archaeon | reverse complement strand
TTACTCAAATTTCAAAAATAACACAAATACTCAAATAAGCTAACAGTCCCACCTCTTGGAGCGGGAAAAGTTCGGTGTTCAGTTAAGGTTAAAATCTGATCTTGATTTCTCTCTTTATGCGATCGGCAGAGATATCCCCAGAGATGGATGGGAAAAAAGTAACGGTCTTCGGTTGGGTTCATGAGGTCAGGGATCTTGGAGGACTTGTTTTCATAGTTCTTAGGGACAGAGAGGGATTTATTCAAGTTACGCTACCTAAAAAAATTATCGATCCAGAAACATTCAAGAAAGCTAAGAAAATAAGCAGGGAGAGCGTTTTGAGAGTTGAAGGAACTGTAAAGAAGGAAGAGAAGGCACCTAATGGATTTGAGATAATCCCTGAAGTGATTGAGGTTCTTAATGAGAGTCAGGCTCCATTACCCCTAGAAGTTACGGAAAAAGTCCCTGCAGATCTGGATACTAGGCTTGAGAACCGATTCATGGATCTAAGAAGACCAAAAATCTTTGCGATATTCAGAATAAAGTCTGAGATAACAAAAAGTATTAGAGATTTTTTAAACAGGGAAGGATTCATAGAGGTTCAGACGCCGAAAATAGTCTCCACAGCAACGGAGGGGGGTACGGAACTTTTTCCGGTTAGCTACTTTGAAAGAGAAGCTTTTTTGAATCAGAGTCCTCAACTTTACAAGCAGATTTTGATGTCAGCGGGATTCGAAAAGGTTTTTGAAATAGGGCCGATTTTCAGGGCTGAGGAGCACAACACAACGAGACATTTAAACGAGGCAACTTCAGTGGATATAGAGATGAGCTTTGCCGATCACGAAGATGTCATGAAAATTTTGGAAAGATTAATTGCTAAAGTTTATGGTGACGTTTTAGAGAACTGTGAGAGGCAATTGGAAATTTTGGACGTGAAGCTTGAAGTTCCGGAAATTCCATTTGAAAGAATAACTTACGATGAAGCGCTTGAAATGCTTGATGACCAGATACCTTGGGGGGAGGATCTGGACTTGCAGGCTTTAAAGACGATAGGGAGCAAGATTGAGGGTCATTACTTCATAACAAACTGGCCGATAAAAATTAAGCCCTTCTACGTGATGGCTTTGGATGAAAAACTTAGCAAGAGTTTCGATCTTATGCATGGTTATATAGAGCTTGCAAGCGGTGCGCAAAGAGAGCACAGGTATGAAAAGCTTGTAGAGAACATAAAATCCAAGGGACTGCACCCAGAGAGTTTTGAGTTTTATCTCAAGGCTTTTCGCTATGGAATGCCACCGCATTCCGGCTGGGGGCTTGGGCTCGAAAGATTGGTGATGTCCATCCTGAACTTGAACAACATTAGGGAAGCAATGTTATTTCCAAGGGATAGAACCAGACTCGTCCCATAATTCAATTTTGCAAGAAAAAAATAAATAGATTGAAGTTTAAAATTTTTTGAGAATGCTTGAGAGATACAGAATACTCAGAAATTTTGCAAAGGCGGAGGTAAAAGAAGAGGTAACTTTCCAGAATGTGGTTAGTGAATATTATGTCGCCGAACCTTTCATAAAGGTTGTTATCTACGAGGATCCGGAAAAGAAAAGGCTGAGATACCATGTTGTGGAACCTTCTTTGAGCATAGAAGAACTTCAGATAACTTCTTCGATTATCGGCGATTTAAGAAGAATTTTATCGCTGCAGGATTTGTCTCAGGATTTAGAAGAGCGGGCTAAAAAATTAGTCAGGGTGGTTGAGAAGTTATTAAAAGAGTATGGGATGGAATTGGATCAGGATTTTTACACGAGAATGCTTTATTATCTCTTCAGGGAATTCTTTGGTTTCGGCCCAATTGAAGCCTTCATGCTCGATCCGAACATCGAAGACATATCCTGTGATGGGTACGATGTTCCCATCTTCGTTTATCACAGAGAGTGGGGGTATCTTGAAACAAATATAAGGCTTCAAAAGTCTTTTTTAGACAGATTTGTCGTTCTGCTTGCCCAGAGATGTGGCAAACATCTCTCGATTGCAAATCCCATCATTGACGCAACCTTACCGGATGGTAGCAGGTTGCAGGCAACCTTTGGAACCGAAATAACACCAAGAGGTTCGAGTTTTGCAATAAGAAAATTCGCTGCAGAACCTTTGACACCCTTGGATCTTATAAGATCTGGAACCGTTCCAATCGGGCTTATGGCCTATATTTGGCTTGCGGTGGAGCATAAGCTTTCGATTATGGTTGTTGGAGAAACTGCAAGCGGAAAAACAACAACCCTCAATGCAATTCTAATGTTTGTTCCCCCGGATGCGAAAGTTGTTTCCATAGAAGACACGAGGGAAATAAAGTTGTATCACGAAAACTGGCTAGCGCAAGTTACGAGAACTGGTGTAGGAGAACAGGAAATAGAAATGTACGACCTTTTAAAAGCAACCCTGAGGCAAAGGCCTGACTACATAGTTGTTGGGGAAGTTAGGGGCAAGGAAGCCATGACACTTTTCCAGGCCATGTCGACGGGTCATGCGAGCTACGCGACTTTTCATGCCGGAGACGTAAACCAGATGATTTACAGACTCGAAAACGAGCCGTTGAATGTACCGAGGAGTATGATACAGTTTTTGGACATCATTTTAGTTCAAAGTACGTATCTTGTACGGGGAAGGAGAATTAGGCGAACAAAGGAAGTGAACGAAATACTCGGAATAGATCCCGTAGATAAAAACATTCTCGTGAACCAATTCATTAAATGGGAGCCTAAAAGTGATACCCATCTTCAGATTAGTACACCAAAGAAGCTTGAAAAAATAGCATTGGCTAGGGGGGATGAAGTTTTTGAGGAGTTAGAGAGGAGAAAGAAATACCTTGAGTGGATGGTTAGAAAGGATATCAGAGATTATAGAGAGTTTACAAAGCTTGTGCATACTTATTATTACAATCCCGAGCTGGCTCTTTCGAGAATATGACCCCGATGAAATTTAAGAGTTACTTTAGGAAAAAGCTCGAGAATAGACCGGATAAATACAGAGAGCTGAAAAAAGCTTTAGAAGCTTCTAGGCTTAAGATAACTCTGCCAGAACTTTTGGCAGCGGCTTTGTTTTATCCATTGATTTTGATGCTTTTTGTCTGGCCTCTCTGCTTTTTGCTTTTGGGCCATCTATTTCACGGTATTGAGTCAGTGAAGTATCGGGGTTTTGAAGTTGAGTTCTGGAAAATTCGCATTGCAATTTCGACTTTGATTTCTATCTTAGTCTTCACCATAGCCCGTTATTCAATTTTGGCTTATCCCTATTACTTATCAAATCTTCGAAAAGGCCGAATAGATTCAGCCTTGCCGCATGCCGTTAACATGATGCTCGGCATGATGAAAGGAAATGTGCCGTTAATTTCGGCCTTTAAATACATTTCAGAGAATAAAGCTTTGTTCGGCGAGGTAAGCGTCGAGTTTGAAAGGATATCCGTTCTTGCTGAATTCGGGGACCTTGAAAGCGCCATGAAATATGTTGCCGAGACAACGCCTTCCGAAAAGCTTAGGGTCTTTCTTGAAAACCTCATCGAGGTTTACCGTGGTAGCGGAAATGTTTTGAACTACCTTAAGGCGAAATCGGAACAGTTCTTTATGGAGAAAGAAAGGAGTTACGTTCTTTTTATCGAAACACTCCAGATTCTTGCCGAAATATACTTGGCTTTGTTCATCGTCGCCCCCCTTTTCCTGCTGATCGTTTTAACTGTCATGAACATGCTCGGAGGTAACACCTTGAATCTTTATCGTATCATAATTTTCACTTTAATTCCGTTGGGTTCTTTTATAGTCTTCTTGGTCGCTCAATCCTCGGCTTTATGGGAAAAAAGGGAGCTGGGCAAAGTTGTTGGGGAATTTGAGCTTTTCTCCGCTCCTTTATCGAAAAGAAAAGCTGGAATTAGATTCAACAAATTTAGGAAATTTTACGGCTCACTGAAGAAGTTTTTGCTTTATCCGATCTATGAAGCACCCTATGTTTTAGGGCTCAAAAACATTGCGATCTACTTCCTAACCCCCGGGATTGTTTTCTTTGCAGTCTTTTTCGGGAAGATGGAATTTGATTATCTTGTATTTTCATCGATGTTGGCAATCGGCATTCCTGCAATTTTG
Source organism: uncultured archaeon (assembly GCA_964463575.1). Lineage (GTDB taxonomy): Archaea > Halobacteriota > Archaeoglobi > Archaeoglobales > Archaeoglobaceae > WYZ-LMO2. The sequence goes on along the minus strand of CAYXCK010000048.1, from coordinate 6,400 downwards.
TTTATAGAATACAGGGAGAGATTGATAAGAAGGGCAGAAAAAGAGCTTCCAGACTTCTTTAAACAGCTGGCTTCACTTAACGAAGCGGGGCTAAACATCGTGGAAGCTTTAAGAAACGTCGGCGAATCTGAAACGGGTATTGTTAGCAGGGAGATTAAGATTGTTAAAAGGCGCGCAGAATGGGGAGAGGTCATCGCGCATGCTTTTTTGAAGCTTGAAGAAAGGATTAGAAGCGGATTATTCCAGAAATCTATTTCTATGCTCGTTAAAGCAATAGAAGCTTCTCCAAGCATTAGAGATGCTCTATACACAGCTTCGGTCTTCTCAGAACTCGAAGTAGAAATTAGGGAGAGAATAAGGGGGGCTATGAGCACGTATTTGATCATAATCTACTTAGCGTTTGCGGTCTTTCTTTACACTACTTATGTCCTCGTAAAGAATCTCCTGTCGGTTGTTTCAGGTATAGACTCAAATCTGGTTTCCGTAAATATTTACGAAATTGAAAGCGTCTTTATGGAGACATCTGTGGTTGTAGCGATCTTTTCTGGTTTGGCTGCGGGAATAATGGGCGAGGGGAGAATTGAGGCAGGATTGAAGCATTTGTTTGTACTATTGGTGATCACGTATGTATTCTTCAAATTCCTTATTTAAAACGAGAATTTCGGCACATTTGCTCGATGCATTTGTCTCTGAAGGGGAGAAGGTCACCGTAGAAGGGTGGCTGACATTTTACGATGAAAAGGAAAAGACTTGGAAACCCTTGGATGGTCTTTTAACTTTTTACTTAAATGGGAGAGAAATTGGGAAAGCAAAGGCACAATACGGGCTTTTTTCCTTTACTTTCCCATCACCATCAGTTGGTAAACATAAAATCGAAATTAAATTTAGGGAGGAAGGATACGAGTCTAGCTATAAGTCTTTATTCTTTGAAGTTGTTGAGAAAAGAAAGAAAGAGAGGATATCAAGGATTGCGAGACTAATCTTCGTTTTAATCCTATTTCTTTGCTTTGTTCTCTTTTTGTCAATCTTTTTATCTAAATTATTTTTACGCTCCTGAACCTTATTGCCGGGGTTAAAGTATTCTCGATCTGGATTTTTTCCGAACAATAACCTTGGATTTTGCTGAGCAGCTCGAAGATGTTTCCGTAGATCATTGCACCTTTTATAGCTTTTTCTTCAAATTCGGCGTTTAAATTTTCAACGCTGAAGTCACCGCTGACAAAATTCGCTGTATGCGCGCCTAGGAAGTTGTGTATGATCAGAGCTTTACTTTTGTCAACTCTCTCCTGCACTTCGATGATTAGGTTGCTAGGCATGGGAACAGGAGGTGAATCGATGCTGATTCTCAATCCATTGCCAGTTAGGCCAAATTTTTCTGCATTCTTCAAATCTGAATAAAAAGAGAGAACTTTTCCATCTACCAGGACTTTCCTTCTTGCCATGACCCCTTCATCGTCGAAAGAATAGCTTGCAAAGCCGTAGGGTAGGGTAGGATCATCTAGGATCCTTATATTTCCCAGATCTGCCCCAATATGAAGCCTACTTCTTCCCCTTGCAACATTCTCGGCTGATAGAGATGGGTAAAGGGTATGGGAAAAAAGCTGATGTATTGCTTGGGGCATCAGGACAAGATCGTAGTACCCTGGATCAATTTTCTCAGCTTTTGCAGATTTCAGGGCAAGATCTTCGGCATATGCTACGGTTTTTTCAATATCCAGTTCAATTTTCCTGCTTTGAGTTTGCGCAAATCCGCTTCCTTCGTCGAATACAGTTTCAACTGAGAAGAACGAAAAAGTTCCCTTTTCTGTGAGTTCTGCTCCAGAAGAATTTCTCAATTCAACCTCTACGATCTCGTGAGCTATGACTGCATTTGCTATCTTAGCTTTTTCTATCGAGCTTGTAACAATTTCATATCCCTCTTTTATATAGTCACTGCTTATATTTTCAAACCTTGCATCATATAGTCCTTCGACTTTTGCTGCCTTTTCGACGGGAAATTCTTTGAGCACTTCTTCAGAAATTTTAGCAACCTTTTTTGCAGATTCGATAGTCTTTTCCAAATCCCTACCAGCAGAAAATCCAACTCTGCCGTTTTCTATTACCCTAACTGCATAAGCTTTGTCTACAACTTTTTTAAGAATTTTTAGCTTTCCGGCCTCAATTTCTGCAGAATATCCAATGATTTTTTCGCTGAAAATCTCCCACTCCATTATTCCCCACCCACCTTTGCTCTGCAGAGAATTTCTGGACTACCGTCCGCAACAGGAACTGTTTGCGATGCTTTCCCGCAAAATCCGGGATCAAAATTGAGGTTTCTGCCAATCTTTATTTTATTTAGAATTTCTAGATAACCCATCAGCCCCACATCTCTTATCATTTCCGAAATCTCTCCGTTTCTTATTATATATCCATATTGAGCGCTGAAGTGGAAATAACCTGTTGCCGGATTTGTTTCACCGCCTTTTGAACCAATTAGATAGACACCATTTCTACAAAGCTCGAGAAGTTCATCAAACCTGTAATCCCCGGGCATCAGAAAGGTGTTGCTCATCCTAACTATCGGAAAATCAATCCCTTCACTTCTGGCATTTCCCGGTTTTCCTTTCAGTTTCTTTGCAGTCTCTCTGCTGTGAAGATAGCTCTTGAGAATTCCATTTTCGACCAGTATTTTTCTTTCAGCCTTTACACCTTCATCGTCGAATGGAAAGAAGCCGAACTCTTCTACTGTTGGATCATCAACTATTGTCACGTTTTCGCCAGCAATAGTTTCTCCTATTTTCCCGCTCAAAATGCTTGATCCCTGTAGCACGTGATCCGCTTCAGCTGCATGTCCAAAGGCTTCATGTATGAATACCCCTGCAAGTTTGGAGTCCATTAGAACGTTCATCTCGCCAGCAGGTGGTGATCGCGCATCAACGAGTTTTGGAAGGACATCGTTTATTTCTTCTGTCAATTTGAAAACCTCCTTCAGTTTTTCAAGGCCTCCAACTTTCATCAGCCTTTTTGATAAAAACTGGAGCGTTTTCCCTTTTTCAATCGCAATAATCGAAATCCCAACTCTTGGAACTGTGTACTCGACTTCACTTCCGTCGGAATCTCTGTAATAGAACTTTTTTATATTTTCCATGTAGCTTATCTTGGCACTTCTAACTTTCAGACTCTTGTGAAGATCCTTGAGAATGGCAATTTTTTCTTCAACGTCCACATCCCATGGCGGGATCTTTGGTTTCATTTCATATTTACCTCTGCTGATAGATCTTTCGACTTCCGAATCCCCTCTAGCAACAACGTTTCTTTCAGCTTCTCTTAATCCCTCATCATCTTCTACATTTCCAATAAAAACCCCCCAAAATCCGTTTTTTAGTACTCTGAAGCATTTGGACTTGATATTTACAATTTTCGGTTTCTCAACAGCTCCATCTTCTAAAGTGATCGTAAAACTCGAAATATCGACTTCCCTAATATCGTAGAACATTAGTTACCACCAAGGATGCTTTCGGCAGCAATCAATCCCGTAACAGCGGCCCCTACAATTCCGCGGCTTATCCCAGCTCCGTCGCCAATTGCGTAAATGAAGGGTATATTCGTTCTCATATGCTGGTCAACCTTCAATTTTAGCGAGTAGAACTTTACCTCCGGGGCGTAGAGTAGTGTTGAGTCGTCAGCCACTCCAGGAATAACTTTGTCAAGCCTTTCTAGGGCATCCAGTATATCGTCTATAACCCTCCCGGGATATGCCAAACTTATGTCACCCGGAATTGCAGTTCTTAGGGTTGGCTGAACTAGTCGGTTATTTCTTATCCTGTTTTCGGTGCTCCTCCTTCCTAGGCGTAGGTCTTTCAGCCTTTGGACAATCGGATTTCCGCCTCCAAGTTTTGTGGTTATTCTTGCAAGATCCCTTCCCCACTCGTTTGGCTCTTCAAACGGTTCTGTGAATTCATAATGACCGAGCAATGCAAAATTTGTGTTTCCCGTTTTTTCCTTGGACTTGCTGTGTCCATTTACGAGGCAGAAGTCGCCATAATCCTCTCTTATAACCCAACCTCCTGGGCATGTGCAAAAAGTTCTCATGTAATCATCGTGCCTTCTAGTAATCACCCTCAGTTTCGGATCGTATATAGTTGAAGTTATGTCGCTCATTATCGATGCAGGGACTTCAACTCTCACTCCCACGTCTATCGCTTTTGAATTTTCGGCCACCGCTATTTCGTATTTTTTAACCCATTCCTCAAGCCAGTTTGCTCCGGCCCTTCCTACGGCTATTATAAGATTGTCATATTCGAATTCTGTGCCATCTGACGTTTTCACTGCTTTCTTTCTTGGATCTATGTCTACCACAATTGTTTCGGTAGTTATTTTTACGTCTTTTTGCTTTAATTCACGCTCTATGCTCTTTATAACCTTTGGAAGTTCGTCGCTACCCACATGCCTCTGTTTTAGGGGTACGAATTCTATACCGGCCGCATTTGCCATTTTTAGAAACTTGTTGATTTTCTCTTCATCTGTTCCGTAAATTTCTCCCTTTACACCATGTTTAAGAAAAATTTCGTCGACCTCGTTCATTTTTTCGATAAGATATTTTGGATCTAGAAAATCAAAGTCACCACCAACTGAAAAACTTGAAGGATAGTTTGGATTAACGTAATTTAGTTTTCCATCTGAAAGCCCTCCAGCTCCTCCGACACCGCATGTTATATTACAAGGATCGCATTTCTTGCAAAAGCTCTCGGATAAATCACTTGGACACTTCCTTTTGTCTATTTCTCTTCCCATTTCGAATATTGCAACCTTTCTTTTTCCAGCGAGTTTGTAGGCAGCAAAAAGCCCTCCTGGTCCAGCGCCGATTATTATGACATCGAATTTCATACCTCTAAACTTTCGTCTGTCTGTCATTTAAGTTTTGTCTTTTAATTATAACTGAAACCTCGCCTTTTGCGACGAGTAGCTTAGCCTCTTTGCAACCCGGTCTCTCGGGGCGAGGGATAAGGTTTTAGGCGAACTGCTAGTCTGGAAAGAGTTTAGAAAGTTTTTTTAAATTAACTCAATCTTTTTATCGTGAAAGTAAAGGAGGCCCCAAAAACAGCGACTTCAGTAATAGTACGTTCTACAGCTACCGCAAGAATCTCTCAATCGAAAAATCCCATGCTGGAGCTGATGAGAAGGATATTCAGAAAGGAAGAAGTGGCTTTAAAGGCTGTCAAGTTTTTGAGCATAGTTGAGGAGAGACAGAAAAGCGGAAAACCCCTAAGGATTGAGGAATGGGAAACGGTCGCCCAAGAGCTAAAAATGGCCAGATCCTCTTTTTATTCAATGCGAAACAAGTTGCTTGCGGCCGGCCTAATAGCAATAAGGGACGGAGAATATACTCTCTCGGGTGCGTTCAGCAAAGATCTAGTTGATATGGCAAGATGGTGGTGGGTTGCAGTTCTTGGATACGATCCCGAGAGCCTTTAGTTTCATTTAGTTTGCGGAGAAGTCAGTTTTCTGATCCTCCTCTCTATTTCCTCGAGCATTACAGCATCGTTTAGAACGAGAGATCTTGCCTCCTCAAGTTTTTTGATATCTCTTTCCTCCTCTCCCCATTCCATCAGGAGTCTCGCGAGCCTCTTTTCAACCTCGGGTTGATCTTTTATTGTCTTGTATATCTCATAGGCTTTTGCATAATTTCCGAGACTCTCGAAAATTTCCGCTTTGATTAGCTTAGCAGACGGCACGTCGCGTATTTTCAGAGCCTCCTCTATTTTGCTCAAAGCAGCCTCCGGATTGCTTGCGGATATTTTTTTACCCCATTCCACGAGGATATAGGCTTTTGCTGTTAAAACCTCATCATAGCTGGGTAGCTGGTTTAGAATTCTGACAGCCCTAGCATGATCTCCGCCGTCGGCCACCTCCATCGCGTGGAAGATTAGTTTTTTTACGTAATTTCTTAATCCTAAGTTCTGAAAGAAGTTGACAAGTTTCGATGCGCTTTCGTATTTTTTCATCGAAATTCTGCTCTCTATCGCTTCTTTGACTATTTCAAAGATGTCATATTCCACTCTTTTATCTTTGAAATCTCTTAGGTGAGAAAGGCTTCGAATGAATATGTTGATGCACTTATCCTCGTCTTCACCGTTCAGATGCCGTCCAATACCTTCGGCAAGCTTGGCTGCGATGAAAATTGCGTGAATATTGTCTTTGATCAATATCAGATATTTCTCGGCATTTTCTGGATCCTCAAATAGTTTTTTTAATACCTCCAAAGCTATCGGGTCCTTTATCACTCCTCTGAATATTCTTTGTTCCCTCTCTGACAAGAACTTGCTCAAAGCATCAACATCTTTGTCCATGTGTAGAGTTGAATATATAAAATTAAAAAGCTTTTGTTTAAGGAGGAATGAAATCCGGAGGTCGAACCTCT
>CAYXCK010000047.1:0-10552 GCA_964463575.1 uncultured archaeon | reverse complement strand
TAGCTGAAGCTATCAAGAAGTGGCTTCCCGTAATGCAAGCTTTGTTGTGCCCGCCAATGTAGCCCCTGATGGGCCACCGAGAGGTATAAGTGCTGAGAGAGAAGCCCATGCTGGTTTTCAAACACAGTTACCAAAAGATAAAGCACGGGCAACCACTCTTTGTGATGGAAATGAGATTAGAATTTGGAAAAGATTCACCTTCTCTAAAATAAATTCTATAAAGTTTTAGCCACTAAACTGACCTCCTCCCCGCCCTGAAGGGCGAGGCTTTCAGTTGTAATTATTCCTGCAAAATGATATTTTTTAACTTGGCTGAGAATATGTTGACTATATCCCAAATAAAAAAGAAAAAGAATAAAAACTTTTGTCTCAAGTTTGCAGGGGTGGTAGCATGCTGAGCGTAAATGAGTTAGCGCTTGAAATTGTTGAAACAATGATGGATTACGAAGAGGAGCTTAGAATTCAATCTAAGAAGCTCGAAAATGATGCTACGGTTATAGATTGCGGAGTAAACGTGCCAGGAAGTTACGAAGCCGGAATAATGTATACCCAAGTATGTATGGGAGGACTTGCGAGTGTAGAGATAGTTGTAGACACAATAAGGGACATACCCTTTGCTTTTATAACCGAGTACACTGATCATCCAGCGATTGCATGCCTTGGCAGTCAAAAAGCTGGTTGGGCAATAAAAGTTGAAAAATACTTTGCAATGGGTAGCGGTCCTGCAAGAGCTTTAGCGTTGAAACCAAAAAAGACATACGAAAGAATAGGCTACGAAGATGATGCCGATGTTGCTGTTATAGCTATAGAGGCAAGCAAACTTCCCGATGAGAAAGTTATAGAATTCATTGCAAAAGAGTGTGAAGTAGATCCGGAAGATGTTTATGCATTAGTTGCTCCTACGAATTCGATCGTCGGAAGTGTTCAGATATCGGGTAGAATTGTAGAAACAGCCATATTCAAAATGAATGAGATTGGTTACGATCCGAAGCTTATTGTTAGCGGAGCGGGAAGGTGTCCAATTGCACCGATTCTTGAAAACGATCTTAAAGCGATGGGCGCAACAAACGATAGCATGATGTACTACGGAAGCGTTTACCTTACAGTGAAGAAATACGACGAAATACTAAAGAATGTGCCCAGTTGCACAAGTAGAGATTACGGAAGACCATTCTACGAGATTTTCAAAGCTGCAAACTATGATTTCTACAAGATAGATCCAAACCTGTTTGCTCCAGCTCAAATTGTTGTAAACGACCTATCAACCGGAAAGACATACGTGCACGGAAAGCTGAACGCAGATGTACTCTTCCAGTCTTATCAGCTCGTTCTTTGAAATTTTTTAAATTCTTATTTCTGCCCATTTGTCCATGTTCTCGGAAACTCTAACTCTCACAACATTTAGTCCTCTCTTTTTGAGTTCTTGGAAAATGTGTAGGGCTATGTTTTCTGAAGTAGGATTTTCTATCGTTTCGTTTAAAATTGAATGATCGAACTTTTCTAAGATTTCCTTAAGAATACTTTTTAGTTCGAAAAAATCGATCACCATACCATTTTTGAGCTCCCCTTCGACTTCAACGCTGACATCAAAATTATGTCCATGGATTTTTCCACATTTTTTATGTCCGGGAATTGCATGAGCCGCGCTGAAACTATCCTTAACACCCACCACAAATTTCATCATCTCACCCCCAGATATTTGTGAACTTGCGGAATCACCCTTGTGTCCGAGAATTCTATCATTCTCTTTTGCAATTTAAAAATATTCTCAGTATTACTCCCAAACACAGGCTGAAGGACAAAACACTTTACATAGTTTTTTATCTGAATTGCGGAGTTGTAAACTTCCTCTTCATTGAACTTAGATGGTAAAACGATTTTGCAGAATGTAAGCCTTTTTTTTGTATTCTTAAGGATCCGGAAGCATCTGAAGGTTCTTTCTAGAACTTCCTCGTATCTTTCTATTCCTGCTTCTCTAACCTTTAAATCACCGGCTACAAAGTCTACGAATCTCAGCTTTTTTGCTCTCTCAGGTAAAGTCATATTAGTCTCTAGATAAAAAGGCTTACTTTTTTTCAGAGATCTGATAAAATCTGCGTGTAGCATAGGTTCTCCGCCAGTAAAGCTAACTGAATGTGTTTTACTTGAATCTATCAGCCTCTGAATATACTCAATCCCAACTGGATTTTTGAGAACTTTTCCGCTTACATGATCTCTGCAAAAATCGGATTCTTTGAGAGTATCACAATAGTTGCAGTTCAGATTACATCCACAGAAGCGGATGAAGAGTTGGAGGGTCCCTAAAAGAATCCCTTCACCTTGTATTGATTCAAATATTTCGCTTATTCTTGCGATCATATTTCAATCATTTCTCCAGTCCTCTCGTAAACCTTAAGACCTCCCACTCTCTCAAGTTCCCTTGCGAATTCTCTACTCTTAAGAATCTTTAGAAACATCTTTATTGGTTCTTTTTCGAGTCTATCTTTTGGAATAAGAAAGTCATACTCCTCGCTTCTGAGAGGTATAAAGTCAAGACCGTATAAGTTTGCAACACTCTTTATTCCAATTCCAACATCCGCTTTTCCAGTTGCAACAGCTGAAGCAACCGCGTCATGAGTTTTTGCCTCAACTTCATAACCTTCTATCCTCTTTGTTAGCTCATCAAAGCTCAAACCAATTTTTCCCGCTAAACAGTTCAAGTTTATATCGAGCAGAAGTCTAGTCCCAGATCCTTTATTTCTGTTTATCATTCGCACGTCCTCTCTTATTAAATCTTCAAATCCCGCTATTTTTTTTGGATTTCCTCTTGCAACTATAAACCCCTGTTCCCTGAGATATCCCTTTACCAGTACCGCATCTCTAATTCCAAGCTTTCTTATTGTCCCTATATTGTAGATTCCATCTTCATCAAGAAGGTGCGTTCCTGCTATATCGGCTTCACCCCTTTTCACAGCAAGAATTCCACCCATCGAACCAACATTAATGACTTTTGTCTTAATACCAAGCATTTTCACAAGAATGTTCACACCAATACAATGGCTTCCTATGAAAACCAAATCTGCAGGTCTTATCATGCTAAATAGCTTAACTTCTACTTCTTCGTTTTCTTCAAGCATCATTACATTCTCAGGAATTTCAACTATCCCATCGCTGAAAGCCAAAGCGGTTATTGCACCGCTATAGCTACCGGTGACTGGATATGCAGAATACCCACCCTTTCCAAGAACAATATGAACTGGCAGAAATTCCCGTCTTCCAATTTCGGAGAAAACCTTTGTCGCAAGTCTGACCTTTATTTTTCTTCTATCCGCATCAAGTCCTGAAAGTTTTCTTATCAAAGGTGCGACTAAAATCTCAAATATTGTAAGAGCTGAGACTGGATATCCAGGAAGACCAAAAATCGGCTTTCCATTTCTAAAAGCTATTATGGTTGGTTTTCCCGGTTTTACAGCAATCCCATGGACAACGACTTTTCCTATCTCGTCTAATACTCGATACATCTTATCTCCAAATCCGGCAGAAGTACTTCCACTTGTCAAGACTATATCTGCCTTTTCCAATGCTAATAGAATAGCTTTCTTCATCTCTTCCTCATCATCTCTTATAATCCCCAACCTAATTGCTACTCCACCGTTCTCTTCAATTGCAGAGCAGAGGGCGTATGAATTCACGTCGTATATTTTTCCAAGCTCTAAAGTTTTACCCGGTTCTTGAAGTTCGTTTCCAGTAGATATAACAGCAACTCTCGGTTTCTTGAAAACTCTCACTTTAATAATCCCACAGGCTGCAAGAACTCCTATTTCTCTATGAGTTAACTGAACACCGCTTCTAAGCAAGAGCTCTCCTGCCATAATGTCACTACCCGCGGACATCAAATTCTCGCCTGGAGTAACCGATTTAAAGATTTCGACAAATCCATCCCTCTCTCTAGTAAATTCAACCATCACAACAGCATTTGCACCCTTTGGAACTACAGCTCCTGTCGAGATTTCCATAGCTTCTCCTTTTCTAACCTCGGAGTTTGGCCACTCCCCTGCTTCGACCTTCCCAATTACTTTGAGCCTCACAGGATTATCTTCATCAGCTCCAAAAGTATCTTCAGCTTTCAAAGCGTAACCATCCATCGTGGCTCTATCGAAGGGTGGGACACTAACGACAGCATAAACGTCTTCTGCTAGAACTCTACCTGTAGCGTTTAAAATGTCGATTTCTTCTACTTCTCTTTTTAGATTACAGAAGCTTTCGATTGCTTTAAGAGATTCTTCAATTGTTGAAATCTGCCGAAAAACTTTTCTCATTCAAATACCTCCGTCAAATTACGCAAAAGGATTACCTCGACTCTTTCTCCCGCTTCATGACCTTCCAAATTTTCTGGAATCTGGAGAATGGCGTTTGCTTTAACCAGAGTACTTAAAACTCCAGATCCCGATTTTAATGGGTAAATTTCTCCATCCTGCCAGCTGACCCTTATCAAGCTTCTGATTCCGATCTCAGATGCTATGCGAGAACGTAAAATCCCCTCTTTTTTGCTCCATTTTCTTTCGACAATCTTAACGTTCATCATCCTAAACAAAGCTGGAACCACAAATGTGTAAAAAGATAAAAAAGTAGCAGTAGGTGTCCCCGGAAGCATAAAAACCGGTTTACCTCTAACAATTCCGAAAGCCGTTGGCATACCCGGTCTCAGTGCAACACCGTGAAATACGATTTCACCATATCTAGACACAACTTCTGGAACCAGATCTTTTCCACCAACAGACGTACCACCTGTGAATATAACTGCATCGTATTCTAAAGCTCTTAAGAGTTTTTCCTCTATCTCTTCACTTCTATCTCTTGCAATCCCAAGATGGAAAACGGGAAAACCTAGCTCCTCAAGAGCATTACATAACATGGGGGCATTAGAGTTGTATATTTTTCCGGGAACTTTACTTTCCTCTAACGGCAAAAGTTCGTCTCCAGTTGAAACAACTGCAACTCTTGGTTTTTTATAAACTTCTACATGTCTTATCCCTAGGGAAGCTAGTAATCCGGAATCCTGTGGTTCAAGAACGGTTCCCCTTCTTAAGATAATTTCACCCTTTTTCAAGTCTTCTCCTTTTCTTATAACATTTTTGTAGGGCGCAACGCTCTTAAAAATTTGAATAAAACCATCCATTTCTTTCACGTGCTCAAGCATTACAACAGCATTTGCACCTTCGGGAATTGCTGAGCCAGTAAAAACTCTGATTGCTTCCCCCTCTTTAAGACTGCATTTCGGAATTTCTCCGATTTCCACTTTTCCAACGAGCTTTAAAATTGCAGGATTCGTCTGAGAAGCCCCGAATGTATCCTCAGCTTTTAATGCGAATCCATCTACAGCCGATCTGTCAAATTCGGGTACATCAACTGGTGAAATGATATCTTTTGCCAAAACTCTACCGAAACATTTGTATATACTAACAGTTTCAACTCCGAGAACTTTTAGTCTTTGCATAATTTTTTCAATTGCCAAATCAACCGATTCAAGCGATTTAAAACCTATATCCTTTACCATTGGTTTGAGCTTTGATGAGGAAATTTAAAAAATTTGCTCAGAACTCAAAACCCTCATCACTTTTCAGTGGGGTCCATTCATCATCGCAGTTTTAAATTCATCAGTTCGTGGATTAAAGGTTTCGCGAAAAACGTTTATGCAATGGCAAGATGATTTCTAGAGATGAGACGAGTAGTTGCAACTGGAACATTTGATATAATTCATCCCGGACATATAAGATTTCTCGAAGAAGCAAAAAAACTGGGTGACGAGTTAATAGTTATTGTTGCAAGGGAGAAAAACGTTAGACACAAACCCAAGCCAGTAATACCGGAAGAACAAAGGAGGCGAGTTGTTGAGGCGATAAAATTTGTTGATAAAGCAATTCTTGGAGATGAAAACGACATATTCAAACCAATAATGGAACTAAGACCGGACGTAATTGTTCTGGGCTACGATCAGCATTTTAGCGAAGATTGGCTTAGAGAAGAACTTAAAAAACGAAACTTGAACTGTGAGGTCGTGAGGATAAAAGTTAAAGAGGAGTGTGAGCTCTGTAGTTCACATAAGATAATCGAGAAAATTCTTGAAAAATATGGGGTGAAATGATGCTCTTAATGATTCCTGGTCCGGTTCAGGTACATGAGAGGATAATAAGGTCGATGTGCAGACAAATGATAGGACACCGTTCTGCGGAGTTTGGAGCCATACTTAAGTTCTGCGCGGAAGGTATGAAAGAAGTTTTTGGTACTAGAGGTGACGTCTTCTTTATTTCGGGATCCGGGACCGCTGGAGTTGAAGCAGCTATAGCTTCTTTTAGCAAAGTAAATAAAATCGTTACGCTTGAGAATGGAAAATTTGGAGAAAGGCTTGGTGAAATTGCAGAAAGATATTGTGAAGTTGAAAGATTAAATTTTGATTGGGGTAAACCGATAGAATTAGAAAAAATAAAAGAATCTCTCGAAAAAGGTGCTAATGCTGTTGCTTTCGTTCACAACGAAACATCAACCGGTATGCTAAATCCAGCAGAAGAAATAGCAAGAATTGCGAAAAAGTATGGTGCATTGACTATAATGGATGCCATCACCTCGGCTGGAGGGGATTACGTTAAAATGGATGAGTGGGGGATAGATGTAGCCATAGTAGGAAGCCAGAAGTGTCTGGGTGCGCCACCGGGGATTGCTGTCGTTGCTGTGAACGAGAGTGCTTGGGAATTCTACAACCCAAAGTGTCCTTACTATTTAGATCTTAAAGCTTATAAGAAAAAGTTTGGCGAACTTCAGACACCATATACTCCTGCGATACCGCTTTTCTTTGCGCTAGAGGAAGCCCTAAAGATTATAAAGGAGGAGGGACTGGAGAATAGAATAAAGAGACACAGAAAGATGAGCAAAGCTGTTAGAGAATGGGCAAAAGAAGCAGGACTTAAGCTTTTTCCTCAGATAGATGGAAAAGCCGAGTACTCAAACACAGTTACAGCGATTTTGATTCCAAATGGAATAACAGAAAAGGAACTTAGAGAAGAACTGAGAAGGGAGTACGGAATACTGATTAGTGGAGGACAAGAGAAAGTTAAGGGGAAGATATTTAGAATAGGAACTATGGGGAACATAGGTAAATTCGAAGTCGTATGCACACTTGCTGCTTTGGAAGATGTTATGAGAAAAAGAGGAATTGATATTTCAGCTTTGGATGTTGCTATGAGAATTCTGGGGGATTGAATTGAAAGTAGGGATCGCCGATACCACTTTTTCACGAGTTGATATGGGGAAAATCGCAATTGATGAGCTAAGAAAAATTTCAGGCCTTAAGTATATCCGGTACACAGTTCCAGGAATTAAAGATTTGCCCGTTGCTGCAAAGAAATTGTTTGATGATGGATGCGAAATCGTCATAACCCTTGGATGGGTTGGAAAAACTCAAAAAGATTTAGTTAGTTATCTTGCAACGAGTATCGGACTTATAACTGTACAATTGTTAACCGGAAAACACGTAATCGATGTAACAGTCCACGAAGATGAAGCTGAGAATGAAAAAGAATTATTAGCAATAGCTGAAAACAGGGTAAGAGAACACGTAAGAAATGCCGTAGACTTACTTTTGAATCCAAAAAGGTTACAGAAATTGGCTGGGACTGGACAAAGACAGGGCCAGCCAGATGTTGGTCCGATAATGAGATGAAAATCCTACTAGTAACTGGAAAGCTTGCTGAAAAAATTGTAAAGGAGAATGCACTGAACGCGGACGTTCACGTCTGTAACGTCGACATAGCGGCATTTATAACCCCCAAGGATATTGAAAATTTAAACTTGTCAGACTATGACTTGATATTGGTTCCCGGTTTGACTAAAGATTGCGACTGGGAGGGTTTTGAAAAGAAAAAAGGCGTTAAAGTCAGACTTGGACCAATACATGCTGCCGATTTGAGAAGAGTACTGCCTTTAGTCGAAAAAATAGAGTTGTCTCATAAAATCCCAGCTTGCAAGCTTATAGAAAATATCAGGGCTGAAGAAGTGTTCAGAGAAGTTGAAAAACTCGAAAAAACTGCAATTTTTAAAATAAGGGACTTAGCAATAGGCGGAAACAGTAGAATGAAAATTGTAGCCGAAATTGTGAAACCGAAGATTGAGGATCTGAGAGAGAGAATTGAGTATTTTTCAAGAAATGCAGATATAATAGACATCGGCGTACCGATTGAATTCGATAGCGAAGAATTAAGCAAACTACTAAAGATTGCCGTTGATGAGTCAAAAAAGCCCATAAGCGTCGATACTTTCAACAAAAAAGCAGTGGAGATAGCTATAAAACACGGAGTTGACATGATAATGAGTCTCTCAACTGAAAATATCGAAATTCTTGAACTAATAGAAGATCAGGCAATAGTTGTTGCTGAAAGAAATATCGACAAACTCCTGAGGCTTTTGAATATAGCAAAAAGGAAGACAGAAAAAGTGATAGCGGATCCGATTCTCGATCCTCCTTTGAGCACAGCAAGGTCAATAGAAAGATATCTTGAATTTAGAAAATTGGATTCTACGACTCCACTTTTATTTGGTTCTGGGAATGTAACCGAGTTGAGCGATGCTGATAGTATTGGAATGAATGCCCTTCTCGCTTTCATAGCTGAAGAGATTGGTTGCAATCTGCTATTTACAACCGAAGCAAGTCCAAAGACAGTTGGAAGTGCTAAAGAGTTAAGAATCGCTTCTTATTTAGCAAAGATCGCAAAGGTTAGAAATTCCCCACCAAAAGATGCGGGAGTAAGCCTTCTAGTAGTTAAAGAAAAGACAAAATACGAAGCTAGAAAAACAGTAGATTTCTTGAGTGCGGAGGAGAGTAAAGAGTTTCACAGAGATCCACTTGGAGATTTCATAATTTTCATAGCTAATGGAATGATTTTCTGCCAGCATGAGAAGGTTACAATCGCTGGAAAAAATGCAAAAGAGATCCTAGATACAGTTCTAAGACTTAATCTAGTTTCAAGACTCGATCATGCTGCTTATTTAGGTAGAGAACTAATGAAGGCTGAGATAGCTTTGCGACTTGGGAAAAACTACTTCCAAGACAGAGACCTAAATTTCGGGATTTACTGAAATTTCTTTGAATACCCCTAATGAAACTCGCCCTAAAAGGTGATTATCTCACTAGATCTTATTTTAGGGGGAAAAAGTTTGCTTAATTTAATAAAAAATTTTAAGGATTTAATAGATCAATAGAGCTTAAAAGCAGATTTACAACATACTCCTAACCCATCGCCCCAAGATCGAATCCCAGAAATGGGGAGATGTAATCCCAAAATCCTGCCTAGGCAAAGCACTTCAGGGTGGAGGAGGTCGAGTGTGGAAATAAGGAGGGTTGTCAAAGAGGATGTAAACAGCTTTGTAGAAACTTATATTGAAAGTTACAAAGGTCTCGAAGATTACGCTTACAAGGCAAAGAGAGAAATAAAGAACTATTTCAAATGGCTTCTGAAAAGGGATTCTGATGGTTTCATGGTTGCCGAGCTCAATGGAGAGATAGTCGGTTTTGTTGCTTGTGACGCAAACTGGTTTAGCCTTCTCGAATTGAAGAAAGTCGGAGAAATCCACGAAATCTTCGTTCTTCCTCGCTTTAGGAGGATGGGAATTGGATCAACTCTGCTTGAAATGGCTTTAAAGTATGCCTTGAGCAAAGGGAGAGATCTAGCGGAACTCTGGCTTGGTGACAGAAATGATGTCGCAAAGATTTTTTACATCAAAAACGGTTTTAAGATGATGGAAAAAGTCGGAAAGTGGATTAGAATGGTAAGGAAACTAATCTGAGAAAAGATATTTATAAACTGAAAAACCTCACACTTTAGGGAATAACTCTATCCAAACCTTAGCCCCCGTGGGGTAGTGGATATCCTTAGGGGCTGCGGACTCCTAGACCCGGGTTCAACTCCCGGCGGGGGCATTTTTCTGCACTTACTCTTCGCTAGAGAGCTGATATTTTTAAACAAAGATGGTAGCAACAAGTTCCAATTGACAGTGTTAGCTCTCGAATGGATTTCGTGGCAGTTTCTTCTTTTGACATAACTTTATAAAATTAAATAATATATATAAATATAAATGCCAAAGAATCTTTATAAATCTGAAAGCTTCATGGGAATCCCGAAAAGGATAAAAAGTATGGGTCATAGACCTAGCCTAGGTTAAACTGAGACAGGAATGTAGCCCTAAACCTCTCTACTTTGGCAGCTACATTGTCCTTTAAGGTGGGGAAGGAAGTTCGAGAACAGCCTCTCTTTAGCCGTATAAACTTGAATTACTAAATAACTTAGACTAGCCTTACACTACAAGCGAAGTCGTGAAAATATGCAAGAGCTCCTCCCTGCCCCAAGGGCGAGAGGGACCCCGCATCTATTCGGGATTACATCTCTCATCTGCGGGGCAGTCAGTCAGAGATCCCCATCTTAAAGAAAGTTTTCTCTCGATGTTCAGTACTCTGTATCTTTTCATTGGGTCCATTAGCTGACATGAATCGGGCTCGGGGCTTCATTTTAATGCTTAAGGTCAG
>CAYXCK010000046.1:4834-10761 GCA_964463575.1 uncultured archaeon | reverse complement strand
AGAAGGATTGTCGAATTTGCCGAAAAAGCTGAAAAAGAAAATAAAATTTAACTTAGAACGAATTATTTAATATTTCTATTTATTTTAGCTTTTCTATTCATCCCTGCTTAAAAGACTTTCAGTCAAACGAAAGATTAATTAGAACTAAAAGGGCTTCTATTATGAAGCATCTACTCTCGATCTCGGATCTTAGCACTGAAGAGATAATTTCGATTCTCGAACTTGCCGAGAAGCTAAAGGATGAGAGAAGGAAAGGAATCCTAAAAGAATACCTAAAGAACAAAAATTTGGCAATGATTTTCGAGCTCCCCTCCACGAGAACAAGAATTTCTTTCGAAATTGCTATGCTTGAACTAGGTGGTCATGCTCTATATCTCAACTGGAACGATCTCCAGCTCGGAAGAGGAGAACCAATTAAGGATACCGCAAGGGTCATCAGCAGATACGTAAACGCTGTAATGATAAGAGCTAAAAAGCATTCCACGATAGAGGAATTTGCAAAATATTCTTCTGTTCCAGTAATAAATGGATTAAGCGATCTAGAGCATCCATGCCAGATAATTGCAGATTTATTGACAATAAAGGAGAAAAAAGGTGGACTGAGTGAGATAAAAATTGCCTGGATTGGGGACGGAAACAATGTTTGTAACTCGATGATCTTAGCTTCAGCAAAACTGGGGATGAAGATGGAAATAGCCTGTCCCGTGGGTTACGAACCGAATGAGAATATATTGAAAATTGGAATGAGCGCCGGAAAAGTAAAGTTAACAAGAAATCCGAAAGAAGCTGTTCTAAATGCTGATGTTATTTACACAGACGTTTGGACCTCCATGGGGCAAGAAGGAGAAAGAGAAAAAAGGCTACGAGATTTTCAAGGATATCAAGTTAACATGGAATTGCTAAGCATCGCAAAAGATGCAATCGTAATGCACTGTATGCCAGCGCATCGCGGTGAAGAAATCACAGACGAAGTAATGGAAAGTGATAGAAGTGTTGTCTTCGATCAAGCTGAGAACAGACTTCACGCCCAGAAAGCCATACTCATTCATCTCTTAAGTGGCAAATACATATCAAATTCATAATAAGGTGCAACTATTTCAAAACCGAGCTTTTTATAAACATGTATAGCTCTTGCATTCGTTCTTTCCGTTACTAAAGTTATCCCATCGAATCCAACATTTTTACAGTATTCTATTATTAATTTCATCATTTCTTGTCCTAAACCTCGATTCTGATAATCCTGATGAACAAATATGGTAAGATCAACCCTATTTTTATCATCCGGAACTATCACTAGATGACCAACAACTTTTCCATTTTTTTCAGCTATTATCGAAAATCCATTCTGGCCAAGGTAGTCTATCCAATTCTCAATTGCAGTCCTGCTAAGAGGTGGGAGACCAAGACATCGATACTCAGGATCATAATTTACATACATTTCAATTAGCTTTTCCCTATCTTTTTCATGAGAGTACTGCCTAACCAGAAATTCTTCCCCACACTTATCCTTAACTACAACACTTCTGAAAGGTGGAAACAATACGGTTGCCACGAATAAAATTTTCTTCTTGAGTTTTTAAATTTTTTTAAGGGGAATCAATTTAAATATTGTTTAATCAGAATTGACTTCTAGGTTCTATTTCTCCGACTAGATTTACCTTAACAAGTTTTTTGACCATTTCAATATCGTAATTACCGAGAAGAAACATCAATTTCACTAAAGCTGTTTCCGGAAGCATGTCTTCTCCTTCAATAACTCCTACCCTGAGCAGATCTCTACCAGTATCATAAACTCGATCGCATACTCTACCATAAAGACACTGGGAAGTCATCACCACAACTGAATCCTCACAAATCCTTTTCAGGGTCTCAATCCAGTCAGTAGAAACATGCCCAAGCCCAGTTCCTTCTATCACAAAACCTCTATAACCCTTAGAATAGAAAAAGTCGAGTATTTCAGCACTTAATCCGGGAAAGAACTTCAACAGAACTACTTTTTCCTCGAGTCTATCCCTAATAGTCAGTTCCCTTTCCCCTCGCTTATAGCGCCACGAAAGCCACTCGATCTCAAGTGATGGATATAATACTTTTGCCACCGGTCTAGCATTTATCGACTGAAAGGCATCTCTTCTCGATGTGTGCATTTTCCTGACCTTTACCCCACGATGTGCCAAGCAGAAATCATCATTCGTTGAGCCATGCATACAGACAAGGACTTCACCAACATCGCTTATACTCAATTTGGCGGAGCAAAGAAGATTCATCGCTGCATCGCTACTTGGCCTATCGCTACTTCTTTGGGCTCCAACAAAAATAACGGGTTTCGGTGT
The DNA here is from genome assembly GCA_964463575.1 of uncultured archaeon. Classification (GTDB taxonomy): domain Archaea; phylum Halobacteriota; class Archaeoglobi; order Archaeoglobales; family Archaeoglobaceae; genus WYZ-LMO2. Next base: position 8,431 of record CAYXCK010000046.1, on the reverse strand, counting down.
TGAAAGCATAAAAGATATGGCAGCAGAAGAGTAATGCATAGTATCCGTTCCGTGAGTTACTATTACGCCTTCATAGTTCTTTAGGGCTTCATAAACTCTCCTAGCGAGCTCAATCCAATAGCTGGGCTTCATGTTCTCGCTTAAAATGTTATACAAGAGTTCTGCGGAGATGTTGCAGATTTCTGCAAGCTCAGGGATATCTGAAATTATTTCCTCAGCCGTGAACTGGCTTGTAACTGCTCCAGTTCTATAATCTACTCTGCTCGCTATTGTTCCACCAGTTGAAATTATCTTCACATCAGGTAATCCTTCCTTCTTTTTTAATTCTGGCTTAACTGGAAACTTTTCTATTTCTTCGAGAACTTCGAGCAACTCATACTCAACAAATCCCACATTATAGCCGTTGTCAAGTTTTAAAACGAGATTACCAGTAAAGCTTGGCATTACTATTCCTTCAAAAACCTTTCCCTTTGCTCTTATCCTAACCCTCTTACCAGTCAACATTGAAAATACCTCCAAGTTTTTCTACTTCCTTTTCTATTAAGTGCAGGTTTAACAAAATTCTTCTTTTCAACCTTTTCACCACTCTCCTCCAGCTCTGAACTTTTTTCTTCCGTTCATAAAGCATTCTTTCAATTTCAGAACTTGCCGTTCCACCGATGTTCTTCCTCCTTTCAACCACTTTTTTCACATCAATTGCATCATCTATTTTCGACTTTTCAACCTTTATTTCATAACCGAAATTTTTTGCCACAGTCTCCAAGGACTCCGGATTAATTTCCATTTTTTGCGAGATAATCCTTCCAACTATTTTATGTGCATCCCTGAACGGTATCCCAAACTCTTTCACAAGCATATCAGCAACCTCTGTTGCCAGCGTAAAACCTTCTCTAGCCTTTTCCTCCAGCAAAGACTTGTTAAATCTAATTCCGCTGAGCATTCCACTCATGACCTCTACAGAATTCTCTACAATCCCCATAGTTTCATATAATATCTCGTTCATTTCTTGGAAGTCTCTGTTGTAACTGAACGGCAATGCCTTATAAATCGCCATCGCGGAAGCCAAATTACCAATCGTCTTTCCAGTTTTTGCCCTTATTAATTCTGCAATGTCTGGATTCTTTTTCTGGGGCATTATGGAAGATGTTGATGCGTACTCGTTTGGAAGATCTATGAAACCCAAAGTTGAAAAAAGGATGATTTCTTCAGCTATTCTCGAAAGGCTGAGCATTATAGAAGAGCATACAAAAACAGTTTCTATTAAAAAGTCCCTAGACGAAACTGCATCTTCGCTATGTTCTAAAACTCCATCAAAGCCAAGAATTTTGGCAACATATTCTCTATCAAGCCTATAACTAGTGGATGCAAAAGCTGAAGAACCAAGAGGACAAAGATTTACCCTCCTAAAGGCATCTACCAATCTTTCGAGGTCTCTTTCAACCATGTCAAAATAAGCTAAAAGGTGATGAGACAATCTTGTAGGTTGAGCAAACTGAAGATGTGTGAAACCCGGCATTATTGTAGCAGTATCTTTTTCAGCCAATCTGAGTATGGTAGAAAGAAGTTCAATCAATTTCTCTGCTATTATCAGTAGATTATCCCTCGCAAACATTCTGAGACAGGTAGCTACTTCATCGTTCCGCGATCTGCCAGTGTGCATTCTTTTACCTTCTTCAGTTATTCTCGTTACCTCGAACTCAATTGCTTCATGAACGTCCTCGAATTTTCCATGCAAACCTCTTTTAGCAACCTCTTTTAGGGCATCTATAATTTTCAATGCTTCTTCTCCCCCTAAATAGCCGGATTTACAGAGATTAAGTACATGAGCAACGTCAACAAGAATGTCATATTTGAAAATGTTTTTATCTCGATCCAAAGAGCTCGAAAACTCAAGAGCTTTTGAATCCATTCCACCAAGCCTTTCTTCTCGATACATCAGACCCATCTCTCTCCATCTACTAATTTTTCTTTTTTCCATATCGGCAACTCTTTTTTCATTAGCTCCACCGCCAATATAAGGGGGGCCCAGATATCTCTCCTATGCTCCCCTATGACCGCGATATACACTATATCTTCTCCCGGCATTATTCTGCCAAGTTTGTGATAAATTTTTGCTCTCTTTACACCAGGAAATTCTGACACCTTCCTTTCGATCTCTTTTATTTTCTCTGAAAGAATCTCAGTGTAAGCTTCATATTCAAGAAATTCAACCTTTTTCCCGTCTGAAATTTCTTTCACAACACCAACAAAAATTCCAACTGCCCCGCAATCTTTCACACCTCTCTTTATATTTTCTAAAATTGATTTCACTGTTTCAATTTCTGGAGATTTCAGTAGATCTTCCAATTTCTCCGCTCTCGGAATTTTGAAACCCAAGCCTTTTTCAAGCCCTTCGACTTCAATATCGAATCCCTTCAAAATTGCAAATTCGAATCCAAGATCTGCTAAACATTCAAGGGTTTCTCTTAAATTTCTAGCTTCAGTCGTGATTGTTAAGAACTCCCCAACCTTTGCACAGCATTCATCCTTACCGTTTTTTGTAACCAGAACGGCTTTTCCAACTTTCTTTGCTTCTTCAAATATTCGCTCATTTCCAATTGCAATCTTCAAAACATTTCACCTCCATCGAACAGAAAACTGGTTTTATAACATGATGTTTTATCGAAATATTTCTTCCTTCTACCTCTATTTCGGCGCAGCTCGCTACCGACATTCTTGGCTGTGTAGGGCTTCCTGGACACAATACAATTCTTCCTTTTCTTTTTTCGAGTACAAATCTGTGCAAATGACCGAAAACCAAAACATCAACTTCGAGTTCCATGGCCTTATATATTAAATCATGAAACTCGTTAATAAAATTTCCCTTATGAATTAAACCAAAACTCAAACCGCCAATTCTGAACTTCTGAACTTCTTGGAGTTCAGATTTTATTTTCTCATCATCAGAATTTCCTCTAACAGCTATAAGGTTATAATCCGAAAGTTTCTTGTAAACTTCATAGCTGACGAAATCTCCGGCATGAATGACTAAATCAGCTTCCTCGATCAGCCAAAGAAGTTTCTCAGGGGGATTCCAACTACTCATATGAGTGTCAGCGATTGCAACTATTCTCATTACTTTAAACTAAACTCAGCGATTAAAATTTTTATGGCTAGTTCATTTCATGTTTTGCAAATGTGGACGGGTTGCGGAACTTAAATGCAGGAAGTGCGGAAATAGTATATGCAGAAAATGCTATTTTCATCATGGCCTATGTATCGACTGTTGGAGAAAACTAAGGAAATTCTAGCGTTTCGCTTTACTTTTTGCCAACTCACCTCCTCCCGCTCCAAAGAGGTTCTCGCTAGTGCGGAGAGGTTAGGTATTGCAACTGAAAGCCTCGCCCTTCAGGGCAGGGAGGAAGATCAGACTGCGTTGATTTAATCTTTGGCCCCCTTAAAACTCAATCCAGACTTCTAAGCGCTAACATAACTCTTTGTATAGTGGTTAAAAATCCTAGGATTATTATAAGCCATAGGGAGGCCCGAATCCCTCCAAAATCGCTAAAAAGAAGCCCAAGCATTATAATTAGAATTCTTGTATCTCTACCGGCTATT
>CAYXCK010000046.1:0-4734 GCA_964463575.1 uncultured archaeon | reverse complement strand
TATTACAGAAGGGCCGAGGGTTATAAAGATCAGCAAGAGCATTCCTCCCGAGAGAGCACATGGAGAGTACATTGGAATTGCAAAGATCCCCAAAAAGGCACTCAAAGTTCTTAAAGACTGCACCGAAGAAGTTATGGAGGAAAAAGGTGCCGGAGTTTTCTATGAGGATGCCATTCAAAGGATGATTGATTTGGGCTATCCAGTATACTACCTTTCAACAGAGGGATTGCCTTGGATTGAAGTTGACTTTCCACAAGAGCTGCTTATTGCCGAGAGGATACATCGAAATTTTAAAAATTTTAACAGTTATCAGCATTAAAAAATTAAAGAGATTTTATAATTCCCTCACCCTTAACATTCACGTCTCCAACCCAGCCTTTATCTGTCTTTTTAAATGTTGGCAAGAGCTCAAAACTTCCCTTAATCCTTATTTCACCACCGCGCATATCTCCGCCAACAAAACCGCAAGAACCGTGGATTTCAATTACACCAGCCCTCATTTCTGTTCCAACAAAGTCACCGGCGTTTCCCTTTATTATAATCTCCCCTCCATTCATCTTCTCTCCAATGTAGTTTCCAGCATTTCCTTCAATTACTATCCTACCACCTGTCATTCCTACAGCATCGCCATAGTAAGCGCAACCTACAAGGTTCCCGGCGTTCCCTTTTACAATTATTTCACCACCCGCCATTTCTATGCCAAGCCAATCGTCAGCATTTCCCTCGATTACGATTTTGCCCCCTCTCATAAAAGCTCCACAGTTCGCCCCAACGCTGCCTTTTACGACTATCTCGCCATCGACCATCCTTGTTCCAATCCACTTGACTCGGCTAAAATCGCCTTCAAGTACAAGCTTCTTTTCTTCCCCTTCCTTCCTAATTTCGAAAAGTTCTCCCAGTTCTACAACTCGATTTCCATAATAAACCTTAAACTTCTTAACTTCCTCGACGCTCTTGGTTGCCAGCTCTGGTGTAAGCTCAGCTTCGACGGAAACTTCAAAATCAATCTTTGGCCTTATTATGAGCATTAAACCACCTCCAGCTTTTCGGGATTCCTAAGCCATCTTTCTTCAACACCGTAGTTGCTGAGCTGCAGGCTATAGTACTGGAAGTAATTTTTCACATCCTGCATAACGACTTCTAAATCCACTTTTTTCCTCGCATCGACCCAGAATGTCCTACCATAAACTTCCTTCAAAAGCTCCCCGTTTCTCACGATTATTTCTCCTCCTTTTATCGTAAACTCTGCAACTTTGAAGGCCTTGTAGACTTTTTCAAACTCGTTGCTGAAGTCCGTTTCGAGCGGGTTGAGATTGTATATTGCTATATCCGCATCAGCCCCTATACCAAGATGTCCCTTGTTCTCCAAACCAAGAATTCTTGCTGGTAAACTTCTAGTCATGTGTATAACTTCGTAGAGGGTTTTTTCAATATCTATGCTCGGCAGATTTGTTGCTTTCTGGACGTATTGATGCACTTTTTTGAGTTCCCCTTCTCGCATCTTCTTGCTCATCAACATCGCCATTATATACGGATACTCCGTAAAAGGTCCACCATTGGGATAATCTGTTGTCAGAGCCACTTTGTCGCTGTCGGTCAACAATCCAAGTTCTAACCCAATTGCCCATTGCACCGCGTGAACGGGGTTATTTGGAAGGTATCCTATCGGCACAATTCCAGCCCCTGTTTCGACTTCCGTATCCTTGTTGGACCATCTTGCTCCAAGTAGTTTGTGTAGAGTGAACTGGAATGGTGCATCGCCGGTCATTGCAGTTGCATGTCCAAATATTGGCTGCCCCATATCAATCGTTACGTTGTCCATTGAATTAACGAGTTTTGCAATTTCAGCAGCGCCACTCCCAACGTCTCTCCAACTGCTACCGGAATATGCATTGAACTGCACATGGGTAACGTGCAGAACTTGTCTTTTTTCATTCTTGAATCCCTTTGCGAGCTTTATCGATTCTATTGTTGTCTGATAATTTCCGGGAACTCCAAGATTGTTGCAGTGAAGGTGAACGGAATGAGGTAATCCTAGTTCCTCATTTGCTCTTATTAACCAAGTTATTATCTCCCTTGGAGTAACACCGAATCCAGGAACTTGATCATCCAAGTTTTTGACGTTTCCACCATACATCCAAGCTTCAACGCCACCCGGGTTAACAACCTTCACACCAAAACCCTTACTTCTCTCTATAGCCCACACCACAAGAGCTTTGAGCTTTTCAATGTTTTTCTCCTCAATACACTCAAAGACGAGATGCCAGTTTCCAAAAACCGGCAAAGCCGCCTTATCTATCATCGGGATCGAATCAAGCTCTTCATGGGTATGCAAAGAGCTAACTGGTGGAGTTGCAGCTTCAAACGATGTTGTATATCCCATTTTAGCATATTCATATCCTATAGCGGGCGCTGTCAACAGAACTCTACCTACTGAAGCTCTAAATTTGCCTGCAATGTTTCTAACAACCCTCATCTCCTCAGGACGCATAGTTCTCCCGGTATTTATCTTTCCACCGGCTATATGAGCGTGCATGTCAACTCCGCCAGCTACTACAAGCTTACCGCTTGCATCAATGACTTTACAGTCTCCCTTTTTTATTTCGCTTTCAGGAACTATTTTACCATTTTTTATAAATATATCCATTTTTTCGAGATTTATCTTGTTTTTAGGATCAACAACAATTCCGTTTTTTATCCAAAGCATTTTTTCACCCCTTTAGCTTTTCAACTCTTTTCAACATCTCTTCAAGGATTTTCTCATCTGTCCAGTAATTTGTTTCTATGATCTTTTTCAACCTAAGAGGTATGCAGTCCATTCTATAAGCTGTGCCCTCGGCTTCAATACCGTATACTGCCGATGGAATCACAATTTTTGCTATCAATGTAGTCATATTCGGATAAGGATCTATCTGTATCACTGGAATCCTCTTTAAGTGTTGAACAGCAACCCTCGGGAAGTGAGCTACCGGATCCGATGCTACAATCAGTGCAGCATCGCAGTCTCTCCTCTTCAAGACTTCAACTGCAGAGAACTCTGCCGGAGAAAATCTCGGATATCCCCTACTAAAGTCTATAGCATACTGGTATCCTACTTCCCAAGTGGGAACTTCTCCTGCACCTACAACGTTATAATGCCCTCTCATTGGCCATATTATCCAGCGAGTTGTCCTGTTCAGCAACTGTACGAGCTTTATAGCGTTTTCAACATTTCTATCTCTACCCCTAGACTGCGTTACACCAAGACCATATAGTATTGCTCCGTATTTTGCATTCTTCATGATATCAGCAAGCTCTATGAGTTTTTCTTTTGCAACTCCACCAACTTCGCTTGGAACTGCATCAGCATTACCGCTTATTATCGCCCTAAGAGCCGAGAAGATTGCATAATCATATCCGGGCTTAATCTGGATAAAGACGTCCGCGATTTTAGCTGTTTTTGTGAGTCTAACGTCAACTACTATTACCTTTCTCTGTTTCCTATCCTTAACAAGGATACCTTTCGCTGAAATTGAATATCTCATTCCATGTCTCGGATGGGCTTCCATTGGATTAGATCCCCAAAAAACAACCACATCTGCTCTGTTTTTTATCGAACCGAGCGTTCCTCCGGGTACTCCCTCCTCTATTGTCGCCAAAGTTCCTGGAGCGTGACAGACACTTGCACATTGATCATAAACTCCTCCTAATTTCTCTGCAAGAATTACGCCAAGTCTTATTGCCTCATTGGCGGTAGAGGCCCAACCATAAAGTAGCGGTCTTTTTGCGTTTACTAGGATTTCCACTGCTTTGTCTATTGCCTCTTCATAGCTAACCTCTGTTCCGTCAATTATTGGAGCCTTTATTCTTTCTTTTTCTGCAAACTTGCTACTCCCAAGCTTACAAAACTTCTTTACACTTTTTTTCTTCAAATCATATTCTCCATCGTCACATACACTACCGCAAAAAGTGCACACAATATCCTGCATTTAAATCGCCTCCAAAAGTTCTTTAATTGTCTTTACTTTTTCCTCTGTCTTTTCAATCTTAGCCTTTATACCCTTGAACTGGGGCATTCCAGTACCATCTGTGGCAGGATCTATCACCATGTTGGCATAAGGCCCCATTGGGATGAACGCAACGCCTTTCGGTAATTCAGCCTTCCTCGCAAAAACTACAACTTCCCCAAAATCTGTAGTGACTTTAACTCTGTCCCCTTCTTTTAAATTGAGCTGCTTAAAATCTTCTTCGCTAAGTTCGATGTAACTCACAGCTTTGAAGTACTCTTCAGTTAGCTTTTCTTCAACAGTCGCACCCTGATCAAGCGTTCTACCAGTTATCAACTCTACTGCAACCGCCATAACATCACCAATCTCCAAAACTAAAAACTTAGAAGGTATATATAACAATATCTCTTTTTGCAAATTTAGGAAAAATTCAGAGCTAGTTCTGAATACGAACTATTACCAATGCTTATACTGGTGAGCTATCCTTTGGCTAAAGCTGAAAGCTTCTATTTTTTAAGTGCAGCTTCCGTCCTACAGACTTCATTAAACTCCATTTGGAAATTCTTCCTCTTCACTTGTAGATATACTCATCCATCATGGCAAAGTCTTCAATGTTAAACGACCAAAAGTCTCGTCCTTTGGGGCGGGGAGTTGGTCAGAGGCTTTTTCAGGATTCGCTTGGACTTAGCCATTTCAGAAATTAGAATCTCCTCGTTTTAGCCGCACGGAGTGTCAAAAATTCTAATAT
>CAYXCK010000045.1:0-10978 GCA_964463575.1 uncultured archaeon | reverse complement strand
CTCCCCTTTTTCCAGTAACACAATGTTTCTTTATCTCTCGCCTGCAATGGGCTCTTCACCAGTTTCGGCTTTAACATCGGCAAAAAACAAGTTTTCTGGCGCTAAAATTGTGGCGGGGTGTACAGAGAAGGAAACGGGAAAGAACAACGCCTGAAGGCGATCGGGCATAAAAGGGCTCAAACTTCCAGATCCCATTTCTTGCTTGGGTCCCCTTCAACGTATTTTTCGATCAGCTTTCTCTCAAATTCAACCCCAAAGTAGTTTGCAAGGCTTATTAACATGAAAAAGACGTCAGCAAGCTCCTCTTCAATTCCCTTCAAATCTCTTTTTCGAACGCTTTCTGCCAGCTCTCCCACTTCCTCAAATAACACGGAAAGTAAAAAAAGGGGACTGCTCTTTGAATCTATCGGGTAATACTTCTCCCTCAGTATTTCCCTGAGCTTCGAGATCTCCATCACTTCACTTCCCTGCCAACGCTTTTTGCCCAGACGTATGCAAGCGTCCTGTAGAGCAGGTGGCCAAACTTTGTGTACGGAGCGTAGGCTATCAGCGTGAAAACTATTACCAGATGCCCCAGATACGCGTAGTATGCTAGCGGACTTCCAGAATACCTTAACAGCTCTACCAAAACACCGCTCACTCCCACTGCAAAGATCGTTGCCAGGAAGAGCCAGTCGAAGAAACTTCCGTATCCTATTTTCTCATCTCCGAACCTCGCGACTATTGCCCATGCTGAGCCTATGAGGAGCATTATCGCCCCGATGTTTCCGATTATTTTCACGGGATCCGTTACTGGCAGCGCAAGTTCATGATAGCCCAAAACGTAGAGGTAAACGATGTCCCCGAGCGTGGCGATGCCGAGAATCACGAAACCCCAGAATATCAGGAAGTGGGCGAAGTATCTGTATCTGGCCTTGTTGCACTGCCTGAACTTCGAATGCTTTAGTATATCTATTATGGACCAGAAAAGATACTCTATGAACCTTGCGGATGCTTTCACAGCCCTTATTTCCCCTCCCTCCTTGACCTCAAATTCGTAGACCTTCGAAACCTGCGAATTTATTGCAACCCAGTAGCGATAGGCGCTTATTGCCGCAACCAGCAGTACCCAGGCTCCCACTGCAAATCCCGCAAGCTCAACATGCGTGTGGGGAATGAAGTTTCCCAGAACTATTTTCCCTTCCGGAATCTGGGGACTGAATATTGCCAGATATATTGCAACCAAAACTATCGGGATGCCAAAGTAAAGGAGTATTCCGGCAGGTCTCTGGAATGCCTTTGAGAGAAAAGACGGAAAAGTATAATGCTCCACAACCTTTGCCCTTATTGCTGCGAGAACTTCTCCAGGTTTTGCTCCCCTCGGGCAGTAATCTGAGCAGTCGTTGCACTGATGGCATAGCCATACATCCGCATCGCTGAGCAGTCTATCCTTTGCCCCCCACTGCGCCCATATCATCTCCTTCCTTGGAAACGGATTCTCATCAGGACTCTGCGGACATACAACGCTGCAGGTCGCGCACTGGTAGCACTTCTTCAGACTCTTTCCTCCCGCCTGAATTATTTCTCTCGCAAACTTCGCATCTGCGATCATAAAACCACCTCAGAATCCCTTATACGGATTTGGCCCGAGGGCCTTTACCTCCTCAACAAAGCTGTTAACGATTCCGGCAATCTTGTCCCAGTCCGTTATCGATACCTCCACAACCTTAACCCTTTCCTTCTCGAGCATCAGCCTCTGCAGTGTCTCCTGAACGTTCTCCATTCTTCTGTTCGCAAGCTCGCTTCCCCTGATGAAGTGGCACTGGTAATCCTGCCCCATCTTGCAGCCCATGAGAAGGATCCCGTCTATTCCCTTCGAGAGAGCATCTGCTATGAACACCGTGTTAACGGAGCCAAGACACCTAACGGGAATAAACCTCACAAGCGGGCTTATTTTTATTCCGTTCATCGCTGCCATGTCCAAGGCTGGCAAAGCGTCGTTCTCGCAGACAAATGCTATGAACCTGAACTTCTCGGCAGCAGTTTCATCCCAGCTAGGATCGGGGACCTGAATAGCTTTTATAGCGGAAGAGATCTGATCCACGCTGTACTGTTTGAAGTTTATGATTCTCTCAGGGCAGGCACCAAAGCATATTCCGCATCTCCTGCATCTCAGCGGATTCGGCATCGGTGTTCCCCTTTCATCCTCATCAAGGGCTCCAAACGGACATTCCTCCGTGCACCTCTTGCACTGCGTGCAGCGCTGCAGGAAGAAGTTCGGATAGTCAATATCGCCTGTTCTCGGAAACGTTGTCTTTCCTTCTGCAACGAGCTCCACAGCCTGAATAGCCTTCAATGCTGCCCCCCTTGCATCCTCCATCGCAGAAGTTATCTCCATCGGCGCCCTCACAGCACCGCAGGCATAGATTCCCAGCCTTCTGCTTTCATAGGGGAAGCAGATGTAGTTCGAATCGGGGAAACCGTAGCGAAGAGTCGGAAGCTCCGGACCCTGGCGGTATGCCAGATTCAATATGTGCCCGAGCTTCTTTATTTCCTCAACTTCTTCGGCGCTCTTTATCAGCCTTGGCTCGTATATGTGTTTGTATGGCACTGTTTTTTCATCCGGGAATTCCTCCTTAACCGTGAACAGACCCTTCAGCGTTGGTTCCATTCCGATTGCAAGAACTAAATAATCTGCGGCAATTTGAATGTCCTCCCCAAGCAGGGTGTTTGTAACTTCCACCACTATCTTTCCTCCATTCTCCCTTACAGCTTTAACTTCTCCCTTTGTCAGGAATACGCCCGGATCGTCCTGCATGGCCTTGTAGAAATCCTCCCAGAGTCCGGGAGTCCTCATGTCCTTGTATATTATGAAAGCGTTTCCGCCCTTCTCGGTAACGTATTTTGCCTGTTTCAGGCTCACAAGACAGCATACTGATGAACAGTAGGGCAGGTGTTTCTCATCCCTCTGACCGGCGCATTGTATAAAGACCACATCTTTCCTGCCAATATTCTTGGCAATTTCCTCGAACTCCACGTTTGTAACGACGTTCTTTATCCTTCCATATCCCAGCTCCGAAAGCTTGGAAGCATCATAAGGCTTCCAGCCCGTTGCAAGAACTATCGCCCCAACCCTCAGATCCACGATTTTTCCGTTCTGATTCAGTCTTACATCGAACATTCCCGGCTGACCCTTTACTGATTCTATAACAGCTGAGGTGAATACTGGAATTCCCAGCTTTCCAACCTCTTCAACAAGACTTTTAACCACGGGCTCCTCAAGCCTGTTGTAAGGTGGCTTCGTTGGAAGCGATTTGTAGAGTTTTCTGGCAAATCCTCCAAGCTCCGGTTCTTTTTCGACTATCAATGCTCTATAGCCAGCTTTTGCTATCTCAATGGCCGCAGTAAGTCCGGAAACTCCACCTCCAACTACCAGTATATCTTTTGAAATCTCCTGTCTGTATGGCTCGGGTTTTTCGGCTTTCTGGGCCTTTACAATCCCAATTCTGAGATAGTCCTCAGCCAGTTCCTGCGTGTGCACGTTCATTTCATGGCTCCAGACTACGCCTTCCCGGAGGTTTACCCTCTCAACGTATTTACCATCGAAGCAGAAAACTGCTGTCTTCACCCTTGGAGAGCATGCCGCTATTACAAGCGCATCGAGATTTGGAAGATCCTTCTTTATAAACTCCAGCCCCTCTGCTGAGCACAGGAATGGATGAATCTTCGCCTCAATTCCGAATTCCTGCGATACTGCCTTGAGCTTCTCAATGTCGAGCTTTTCTATTCCGCAGCCTGTACAGATGAAGACTCCAACTTTCTCCATACTTTCACCTCCTTGCAATCTGAATGGCCTTAAGGGCCGCAGCGGTGGCCGTCTCGTTTGAGAACATGACGTCCAGTGGCTTCATAGCAACGCCAGCCGCAAATATGCCGGGCTTTTCCTTGACAAAACCGTATTCATCCAGTTCTATACCCGGAATTGGATTCTCCGCCAGAGAAGGTTGCATTCCCGTCGCAAGAACCAGCATGTCGACTTCCTTTCGAATCTTTTGCCCCGTTGCCGTATCTTCAGCGATCACAACAACCTTGCCATCCTTTTCCTCAACCTTCGCAACCTTCCCCTTTATCAGCTCTATGCCCTTCTCCTTCGCAACCTTCGCAAAGAAGTCCTCGTATCTTCCAAAAGCCCTTATGTCTATGTAGAATATGTATATCCTGGCATCGGGATACTGCTCCCTAACATATGTCGCCTGCTTAAGGCTCGCCAGGCAGCAAACTGCGGAGCAGTATGGGAGGTGATTCTGATCCCTGCTCCCGGCGCACTGGGCAAATGCTATGGAACTGATTGGCTTCCCTTCAGCCGTTATAATTCTGCCATTCGTTGGACCGTTGAGCGATGACAGTCTTTCGAATTCCATGTTCGTGACAACATTCTTAATCCTTCCATAACCCAGGTTTTCAATCTTACCCGCATCATATGGTTTCCAGCCCGTTGCAACGATGATCGCAGACACGTTGAGATTGACTGTTTTTTCCGTTTCATTTAGATTGATCGCATTGTACTTGCAGGCCTTAACACATTCCCCGCATCTGTTGCAGCTTTTCTCGTCTATTGCGTAGATGAAAGGCATAGCCATTGCATGGGGAATGTAAATGGCTTTTCTCCTGCTCAATCCGAAATCGTACTCGTTACTAACCTCAACAGGGCAAACCTTTGCGCATTCACCGCACGCAGTGCAGTTCTCGTTCACAAATCTTGGCTTCAATTTCAAAGTCACGGAAAAGTTTCCGGGATTTCCGCTGATTCCCAGAACTTCCGCATTCGTGATCACCTTGAGCTTTGGATTCGTCCTCATCCTTCTGTAGAATATTTCAAGTCCGCAGAATGGTGGGCAAAGCTTTGGGAAGTACTTGTTCAACTGGGCAACTCTTCCTCCCAAAAAAGGACTTTTTTCAACGAGAAAAACGCTATAGCCGGTCTCCGAAGCTTCAACAGCCGAAGTGATCCCGGCTATCCCTCCACCGATCACGAGAATGTCTCCCATATTGAACACCTTGCTGATAGTTTCGAGTCTAATGAGTTGCCCCGAAACGGGGCTTCCGACTTTAAGGAGGCTAAAGCCTCCTTTATCTGCCAGTTCGGGAGCCAAACGGGCCCGCATTCTGGCATCGAGCTCTCCCATTGACTTGGGCAATGTGCCCGCATCTGTGGCTTTTTGGGGCCCTATTTATTTACTTAAGCTTTTCTCATTCCCGCCCTAGAAAGGGCGGGGTTTTCGGTTATAAAGATATCGAAAAATTTTGAACTCCCAAATTCTCCTTAAAGCATTTTTAATCTGAATATTTGCCAAAGCCAGAGTTAAACGCTTTCATACTCCTTTCTTAAAAATCTGCCTCAAATCAAATGCATTCACTTCCAGAAGGTTAAATTAAAAGGAAAAAAGAGCTAAGCCGAGTTCTGGAGATCGAAATTAGACTCCGAAAACTTTATTAACAAACAATTCATAATTATAAGTATGATAAGCAACAAGCTGTTGAGGATTGAGAGAGGCAGCTTTCGGGATATATTGATCAGAATGGGCAACTTCAGCGGATTTCTGAAAATCTACTTTAAAGATCCCGAACTGAGCAAATCCGATGTTTTAATTCTTGATGGAATTATAAAGACTGCAAAAACGATGAGAATAAAGAGTAAAACAGTTATAAGGGGCGATGATGCTCTTCAAGAGCTTTTAAGGGTTGAATCTTGTACGGCAGAGATATATCCGATGGAAAGAGGGGAAGTGGAGAAGCTTGTAGATTCAATGTTTCTGGAAAGGGTAAGCGATCTTTTTGGAAAGATCGAAACTGAAAAAAGCGCTTTTATGGAATCCAAGGTTTTTAAAACTGAAAGAGCCATAGAACCAAAAATTTCCGAAAAACCTGAAACAAAACCGAAAACTCTGGATCCGGAATTTGAAAGAGAGAAAGAGAGACTGATTAAGCTTATTGAATCAGAAATTGGGAAAATTGCTGCAAAACCCATGAAGATTCTTGGATCTCTTAATAGCTTTTCAGACTTTTCTAAAGCGTATCCGGACGTAATTGCCCAGCTTGATAGTCTTACGATCTTTGTTGGGAAAGACAAGATTTCAAGAATAAAATCAGAATTAGAAAAAGTGCTGAATAGAAGAATACAGGAAGAAAAAGCCGCAGATGAGTTCAAAAAATTTAAAGAAACACTCATAAAGGATTTTGAGAGGGTTCTCGGAAGCTCGGAAATCAAGAAAATTCTTGAATCTCTCGAGGACTGGAGCGAGCTCGCAATAAAGTATCATCAAATAAAGAAGGCTGCTGGAAAATACTCGACTGTAGTGCCGTGGAACAAGGTTGAAGAACTTCTAATGAAAATAGAGAGCAAAATCGCAGAAATGGCCAAAAAATAGCCATGCTCGAAGAGGTAGATCCGGTCGTATTCACAATTGCAATCGGCTACCTAATTTTCACGATCTTTCTCTCCTACAAACTAAAAAGACCGGACTTTGTAGGCCTGGCAATTTCAATAGCCAGATCGGGCATTAGATATCCATGCAGATTTCTAAAAGACGTCTACGGTGTAAATTTGAGCGAAATGGAAAAAAGATGCATTAAGGAAATAACGGAATGCAATGGAATTTGCGAGGAGTGCCTAGAAAGAGGGGACAATCCGAGTTCAAAAGGCTTGGGAAGAGATCCTGCGCTGATTTAGTAGCTGCTTACTAAAAGTATAAATCCGGCAAAAAATGCTTTAAAAGAGAGAATTCTGCTGACCAAGGTCATCCGGGACAAAAGGGGTTGAGTGAAACTCAATAACGGAGTTTGCGAGTTGAAGGGAAAAAGTAATAAGTTTTTTCTGCATGCTTATTCCCGGTGATGGGTATCTTCTGGGAGCTTATCGTATCCAGTTCCGGAGTAATTGCCGGTTTTTTTATTGGAGAAACTCTTTTTAAAAAACTGGGATTTGAAGAGAAAAGGGAAAAATTGGAATTAAAACCTGAAGAGCTGCAGGAATTCCTTAAAAACAGATTCCTCGTAAACAGCGCTCTGATCACTGGTGAAAAAAGAAGCCTTTTTGGGGTTGATGATGTGGAAGTTGATGAAATGCTGAACCTTCTCAAAAATCTGAAGAGCGATGAGCTGATCATCTTCAACAAGGATGATTGCAGATTTGCGCTGAAAAAGGGAGAGAATTTCATTTACATAAGGGGGAAAATAGCATCCTTCAGGGATCTCGTAAAGATCTGGGAAATCGTTCAAAGGAGTTTCAGAGGTGGAGCCAGATGATCTTTCTACTCCTCGCTATACTCAGCGCAAACTGGGCCTTTCAGGGGGAAGTAATAAACCTCACTCTATCCGAGCCCGCAACAGTTTATCTGGACGAATGCATGTTCTTTGAGCACAGCCTGAACAGTTCTGAAAACCTTGCACCGGGAAATTACAGGATTGTGCTCAGCTACGGCTGCGAGGGTTTCAAATCTATACTGGTAAAAGGGGCGCAAGAGGAGAGGCTCATTCTGGAAGTCAAGAAACTGGGCAATCTTAGCGAAGAATTAACAAAGCTCCAGAAGAACTTAACAATTCTCCAGAGAGAGAACGAGAACCTGAAATCGAGGGCAAGCTATCTCCAGTCTCTTGTTGAGATAATAAACAGCATCAACGTTGATCTCTACGACAGGATAAAGGACCTGACCGAGAAGAATGCAAAACTGAACCAGGAACTGGAATTTACAAAATCCGAGCTTCAGAACTGCTCGAAGGATATCGTCTTGATGAACCAAAAGATTTCAAATCTCCAGCTCAGGATTTCGGAGCTTGAAAAGAATAACTCGGAGCTGAAGGCGACTCTGAAAAGCACCGAAGAGAGCCTAAAAAGCTCAGCGTTTTATTCCGAGATATTCAAAAATTCCACGCTCCTTCTGATAGCGACCCTTGTTGGAATTTTCCTTGCATTCTTAAGAAGGTACTGATGAAAGTCCTCATCATAGGCCCGGCTGGAAGCGGAAAAAGCACGCTTGTAAAGGAGTTCGGCGCTTTTTTGAAATCCAGCAGTTATGATACAAAGCTGGTAAACTTGGATCCCGCAAGCGAACCGATTTACGACGCTGATCTGGATGTAAGGAAATTCGTCAGAACTGAGGAGATAATGAAAAAATTTTCCCTTGGGATAAACGGTGCGCTGCTGAAGTCGATGGACGAAATGCTCGAATTTGCCGATCTCTTCAGAATTTCGGCCGATTTCGTTCTCTACGATACTCCGGGACAGATGGAACTTTTCATATATTCCCCAAGCGGCATTGAGTTTGTTAAAAGGATATCAGACAAGTTCACAGCCGGCATTTTTATCCTCGATTCAGCAATGGTTTCCAGCCCAGAAAACCTGATATCCGGGCTTCTTCAGAACGTTGTGATATCACTCAGACTCTCGATCCCGATGCTAACGGTTATATCGAAATGCGATTTGATGGATGTCGATGTCAAGAAGGTAATGAGCGAGTTGGGGCAAAAAGAGGGTTTGCTTTCCGAAATTATGGAAAATCTTTCCCAAGTATTTGACTACAGCACGCTGAGATACAGAACGATAAAGGTGTCAAGCGTTAAAAAAACCGGCTTCGAGGACCTGCTTTCAGCGCTGAGGGAGCTGTTCTGCGCGTGCGGCGACCTTAGCTAGTCGGGTATTGTTATCTTTCCCTCATCTATATCCCTGATAACGTCCTTAGGATTCTTTTCCCCAACCTTTATACCCATGGAAACGCAAGTCCCTAGCACTTCCTTGACAACGCCCTTGAGGGAGTACGAAAGGGATTTCTCCTTCTTCATCCTAGCAATTTTTATAACCTGTTCCAGCGTCAGATTTCCAACGAATTCCTTGCTCGGATTCGAGGAGCCTTTTTCGAGATTGAGCTCCCTTTTGATCAGGGCAGAAACAGGTGGAAGACCTACCTTGATCTCGAAGCTCCTGTCCTCCTTTACGATTATCTTCACCGGAACCCTCAGCCCGGCATAGGCCTTGGTTGCTTCATTTATTTTATCAACAACCTGTTTAACGTTGAGACCCAGAGGTCCTATAACTGGCCCAAGCGGGGGACCGGGAGTTGCCTGTCCACCAACAACAAGCACTTCCACTTCCTTCATAATCACACCTCCTTCTTTTCCACAACCCTAACGTTCTCGGCCTTCACAGTTACGGGAATGGGAACTACTGCTTCTAAAAGCTCTATGGTAATCTCATTTTTGGAAACATCAACCCTCTTTACAACCCCCCTCTCACCTTTAAAAGGTCCGCCTACAACTTCTACTAGGAACCCTTCCTTTATCTGCTCCACAGCCTTCTTCGGCGCAAGGTAGTGCTTTATGTCCTCAAAGCTTACCTCCTTCTTTACAACCCCCCTTACATGGGGTATACCCCTTATCGCCCTAACAGCATCCTCGATGTTCTCCGCCTCGAGTATCACGTATCCCTTCAGCTCCTTGGGGGCCAAAATTGAATAAACCTTAAGCCCGTGCTTCCTGACAGCTAACTCGACCAGATTGGCCACAATTCTTTCCTGATTTGCCGTAGTCTTAATGGCAACGTACCTCATCTGAAAGCGCCCGGAAGCACTTCCAGGAATAAATATATCACAAAACCCACAAACCCGACTACGAACATTACAGCCAAAGCTACCTTTGCTGTCAGCATGAATTCCTCTCTACTGGGTTTTTTTGACATCTTAAGCACGTTATAGTACTCCCTGATTACCTCTTTGATTTGCATAGCGTGACTCCTTGGGCTGTTATTAAACTTTACTTCACGATATCTATTCCAAACTTCTGGGCCACGGGATATTTCTTACCGAATATCTGCGGGCTCTTTACGCCAGTAACTATCACGAGCGTTCTTATAGTGTTCTCCAGTTCTGGATCGATCATCGCTCCCCATATTATCCTCGCATCCGAGTCCAGCTTGGAGTATATTTCCTCAACCACACTCTCAGCTTCTTCAACCGTCATGTCCGGACCGCCAGTTACGTTCACAAGAGCGGCCTTTGCTCCGGAGATGTCAACATCAAGCAGCGGGCTCTTTAAAGCTTTTCTAATCGATTCAAGCGCTTTTTCTTCTCCACTCGCCTCTCCAAGACCTATCATCGCAACTCCTCCCTTTTCCATTACTGTCCTAACATCTGCAAAGTCCAGATTTATGAGCCCGGGCTTGGTTATTAGCTCCGTTATCCCCTTCACGGCCCTCATGAGGATTTCATCGGCAACCTTGAAGGCCAGGTTAATCGGATAGTTCGGAACGACTTCAAGAAGCCTGTCGTTCGGGATAACTATTACTGTGTCCGTTACCTCCTTCAACCTTTCAAGTCCTGCTTCAGCATTTGCCCTTCTTACAGCACCCTCAGCCGTGAACGGAAAAGTAACAACCGCAATCGTTAAGGCTCCGGCTTCCTGGGCTGCTTGGGCAACAACCGGAGCCGCTCCCGTACCCGTCCCGCCGCCAAGACCGCAAGTAACAAATACCATATCGCAACCTTCCACAATCTTCTTTATCTCTTCTTCGGTTTCCTTTGCGGCTTCCTCACCTATTTGTGGCAAACTTCCGGCTCCAAGCCCTCTGGTTCTTCTTTTACCAAGAAGAAGCCTTTTATGGGCTTTTGTGTAATACAAGGCCTGAACATCCGTGTTCATTGCAATCAGTTCAGCACCTTCAACTCCTTCTTCATAAAGCCTTGTAATCGTGTTGCATCCCGCCCCACCAACACCAATAACCTTTATAATTGTTTTAAGCTCCCTGAGCATTTCCGCAATTTCATCCTCTACGTTTTCAGGCACCTTATTTTCCGCCCTTTCTCTTTTTTCTCTCTCAGCCCTTAAAAGGGCTTCCTCAATGATGGATTTCAACCACATCCCCTCCCATCCGTTCTAATTAAATTTATCCTAGACCTAGAACTATCTATTTAAAGATTTTGCCCAATATCCGAAAATTTAATTCTGATTT
>CAYXCK010000044.1:1180-11074 GCA_964463575.1 uncultured archaeon | reverse complement strand
GGAGATTTCAAGTTTGTTTTTTGTCTAACTTCTTATAATGCAAGCTTTGTTGTGCTCGCCGATGCAGCTGCTGATGGGCCACCGATAGGGATGAAGTGGCTGAAGAAGTTCGTGAAGGTTTTCAAACATAGTTACCAAAAGATAAAGCATGGGCAACCACTCTGCAGTTAGATTGCTATCGTCCCCACTCTAAAAAGGGCGAGACTTTCAGTTGTAAGTTTCAATGAAAAATCGATTTTTTAAGCCGACGGGAAATTTCATTTAATGGAGCCATGTTTAATCGAAAAACTCAAGAAGATGAAAGATTTCTTGAAAGGATTTGAGAGTGCTGTTTTAGCTTTCAGCGGAGGTGTTGACAGCGCAACTCTTGCTGCTATTTGCAAGGAACTCGGTATCAAAACTCTTGCAGTTACTGTTGTATCCAAACACACTCCGAGCAGAGAAATAAGAGATGCGGTCAGAATCGCCAACGAAATCGGCATAGATCACGAAATTTTGAAGATAGATATTTTGGATCCCTATTTTACAAGAAACGATGATATGAGGTGTTATTTCTGCAAGAAGAGAATTCTTTCGAGACTTATTTCTATTGCAAGGGAGAAGGGATATCAGGCGGTTTTTGAAGGTACAAATGCGAGCGATTTGGCTGAACATAGGCCAGGATATTTGGCTGTAAAGGAATTGGGTGTTATCAGTCCTTGGAAAGAATTCGGAATGAAGAAAGATGAAATAAGGGAAATTGCTAGGCTGATGGGTTTTTCGTTCTACAACAAACCATCACTAGCTTGTCTTGCGTCGAGAATTCCCTATGGGATAGAAATAGATGAAGAAAAGCTTAGAATGGTTGACGAAGCTGAAGAGGCAGTAATAGAGATAGCAGGCGTGAGACAGGTTAGAGTAAGGAATTATGATGGAGTTGCAATCTTAGAAGTTGGGGAGGAGGAAATTCCGAAAATGCTTGAAAAAGCCCTGATTGTAAGAGATAAACTGAAAGAAATTGGTTTTAATACTGTTCTGCTGGACTTGGACGGCTATAGAACTGGAAAGAGAATTTTTGTTCCCAGATCGAAACAAGATTTTTAAACAGGAAAACTCTCTTCATGATCCTGATACAAGATGCAAAGATTTTGCTGGGAGAAAAGATTGTGGAGGGGAACATAACAATAGAGGAAAATAAAATTGCCTTCATTGGTGAGAAAAAGGACAAAAGTGATGTAGTAATTGACGCTAAAGGGCTTGCAGCAATTCCAGGACTTTTCAACTGTCACACGCATGCTGCAATGACGATGTTCCGCGGCTATGCAGAAGATATGCCGTTGCAAGAGTGGCTTGAGAAGAAGATATGGCCTGCTGAAATGAGGCTAAATGAGAAAATAGTATACCTAGCATCGAAGCTAGCATGCGTTGAAATGCTGAAAAGCGGAACTACTTTCTTTCTCGACATGTATTTCTTTCCTTCAGCAACGGCAAGAGCTGTTGAGGAGACGGGGATAAGGGCTTGTCTCTCTTCTGCATTTTTTGACTTTTTCAGCGAAGAAATTCTTGAAACCAGCATGAAAAGGGTTGAAAAAGAGCTGAAAGAACTTAAAAATTTTGAGGTAATGAGAGCGATTGCCCCTCATGCTGTTTACACCGTTAGCATGGAAGGTTTGAGAAGATCGGTGGAAATGGCTGAAAGCGAAGATATTTTCATTCACTTCCACTTGGCTGAGACGGAAAAAGAAGTCGTCGAATTCAGGAAAAAGTACGGGAAAGATATTGTAAAGGCTCTGGATGAAATTGGATTTTTGAGTTCAAGGCTATTTTGCGCGCACAGCGTTTGGCTTGAAAGAGAAGAGATAGAACTCTTGGCAAGAAGAAAAGTAAATGCGATTCACTGCCCGGCAAGCAATATGAAGCTGAGCGTTGGAAAAGCGATGAACTATCCCGAGATGAGGAAGGCGGGAGTCAATATTTTGCTGGGAACAGACGGAGCTGCTAGCAACAATTCGCTCAGCATTTTTAACGAAATGAAATTTTGCGCTTTGCTTCAGAAGTTCAGCTATGGTGCTGAAAGCTTTAAAGCAGTCGAAGCTTTCAAGATGGCAACGGAAAATGCGGGAAAAGCTTTTGGAATAAAGGCTGGAAGAATTGAAGAAGGATGGCTGGCAGATATCGTTCTGGTAGATCTGAATCAGGTTCAGTTCTCTCCTTGCCACGATTTAATAGCAAATCTTGTTTACTCTAACCCAAAAGTTGACACGGTAATAGTTGACGGAAAGATAGTCGTCGAGGACGGTTATTTTGATGGAGAAGAGAAACTTCTAGAAGAGTTCTCAAGGGAAGTTGAGAAATTCTTTATGTAGCACTTTCTTTTTTCATCCCATTCAAGCTTTTTTATACTTTCAAAAACTTCATCCGAAACTATAAAAATTTTCTGCTCTCTACAGACATCGTAGAAATCTCTTCTCCTCAAATTCAGCCAATCAAATTCATAGAAAGCTCTTTTCGATATAACCCTAACAGTTTTGTCTGCAAATCTTAGTCTGACACTCTTTTTTGGCAGCTCCTTTCTCAGTCTCCATTTTGCAACAATCCTAGGCTGAATATCTCTGACTGCCTTTTCAACTTCTAGGCCATCTAAAACAACCTTCAGAACTATCTCGGCAATGTGATTTATCCTGTCAGGCACCCCTATTATGTCCCCTCTTAGCTCAATTCTCTGTCTTCTGCATTTTATTCCCGCTTCTTTCAGTTTTTCGCCGATCATCCAAGTTAAGTCTCTGTTCTCCCCCTTGTCAACTATACCTCCAATTACATAGCATCTTTCTCTTGAATTGCGGAATATCTCATCTCCTTTTGGATCGAGGAGCACAACCTCCTTTATTCCCTCCTTTTCAAGAAAATCTTCAAGTCTTTCGCAGTAATTTCCAACTCCAAAATCTTTTCCTGAAACTACAAGTCTTGAATCCCACATGAAGTTCCTAATCACACCTAGAGTTTGTTCTACCTGAAGTTTGAGCTTTCTCTTCTCTTTTTCAGAATGAAAATCGTAGAATCTACAGTCTACTGCAATGAATGGAAAATCGCTTTTTTCGAATATTTCCTTTCCAAAAAGGATCTCTCCACTTCTAGAAACCATTGCCTGTGGTGCCATTTTTACAATTTTTCCGTCCAAAGTGAAGGAGAAATCCAAATTAGAATTTTTTACAACGAACGCTTTTCCGTTTGCGACTTCTAATGCCATTTCTTTTATCGGGTCTCTGGATTTTATTATTTCCTTGATGTCACTGCCTATCCTTTCTATTCCTAAGGATCTGAGATTCTCCACAAAGAAATCCCTTAATCTCATCAAAGGAATATCTTTGCTTTTATTTCCCGGAATTCTTTGTAGTGCTTTACTATTTCTTTTCCTTCAACGAAGGGAAATCCCTTTTCTTCGGCATATTTCATCGCTTTTTCCTTGCTCAAAGCTCTGCCAGTTTCACTGTCGAGCATCTCGCATATGGCAACAGCTGGAGCTATTCCAGCTATTTCTGCCAAAGCTACGCTCAGCTCCGTCTGCCCGACTCTTTCGTAAACCAGTTTTTCCGAGGCTCTGAGAATAGCAACGTGCCCTGGACTGCGGAACTCCTTTCCGAAGTCAACATACCCGTTCATCATTACTATATCCACGACTTCGCCGATCCTTCTGATTGTTTTTGCCCTGTCCACGTCGGTGATCCCTGTGAACGTATCTCTATGGTTTACCCATATTGAAAAGGAGCTCCTCGAGTCATATTTTATGTCGTAGTTTGAAATTGAAACAAGGGACGGGATTTTCTCGCTTGCAATTCTCAGAACGTCATGCATAAACGGTAGGCCGAGCTTTTTTGCAGCAACTGGATGAATTGCGACGCATATAAGCCCTCCAGCATCAGTTCGCATCAGAGCAACATCCTTCGGTTTCACAAACTGGGCCGGAATTGCTATATCTGTTTCGCCTTCTCTATGCTCGAAATCGAATATTAGGACTGGTTTTCCCTTTCTGAAAGCTTTCAAAGCTTCTTCAATCATATAATCACCTCAATTTCAACTTTATCTCCGTCTTTCAGATTCAGCTCATCCCTCAATTTTTTCTCCGCAATCAGCTCTATGACATCACTCATATGATGTGTCCTTTTCGGCATGACTATGAATGCATCCACCCCGTTTACCTTGCATTTGAATGCCTTAACTTCCCCGAATGTTCTGTCTTCCGTTTTAAATCCCTCTATTAATATCCCATCTTCCGCGTCAAGCCTCCTCTTTATTGTCATTTCCTCCTTTGAAACCCTGACATTTAGCGTTCCAGGATATGGATCTATTCCTAGCTTTTCCTTGAACTGCTTTCTGTAGCCTTCAAGGGAAACATAGTAACGCCCCTCGCCAAGGCCGCTGAAAACTACGCCGTGGAATTTCAGAATATTTTTTCCCTCAAAGATTTTCTTATAATCCAGATATTCTGAGTGGAGTAGATTTAATCCTTTTTCTGTTATCACAACAAATTGCCCATCCTTCGTTACAGTTCTCTCTATTAACCCCAAATCTTCGAGTTCTTTCAGTCTGCGAGAAGCAGTCTGAATGCTTTGCTTGAGTCTTTCCGCAAGCTCTTTGCAGCTTATTTTTACAACTTCCCTTGAAGCATTCATCAGGGCTAACACCTTCAGCGTTTCAATCATATCAGTTTTGAGAAGTTTATCAGTGGTGATATAAATTTTTTGGTCTATTTTGTATAAAATAATAATACAATGAAAGATTCTGGTATTTTAAATCATTCATTTTCATGAAAAAAGTTTTTAACGGGAACGAGAAGTACTTCTCATGGAAGTATCGAGGATGAAAAGGCTGACCGTTTCGTTGGACGATGAAACGATCAGAAAACTCGAAACACTTGCAAAGAAGGATAATAGGAGTCTTTCCGAACTCGTAAGAGCTGCGATTACAAGTTATTACGAAATTGTACAAAAGGAGGCAAAACCAGAACGCTTTGGGGAATTTCTCGACCTTTTAACGAGTAGGGAACATGTTGCAGTGGATCTTGGCCTATGGGTTGCGATAACTGATGAACTTAATGAGAGAGCGAGCGATAATTTCTGGAATCTCGTGAGGAAGGTTGGAGAAGAATACGGAATACAGTTCAAAGAAAGGGGTCTCAATAATTTAAGCGAAATGCTGAGATTTCTCGAACTTGAAAACTGGGTTAAGGTTAGAGAAATATCTGAGAATATCTACACATTAATACTTGTTGGAAGGAATGAAACAAAACTTGTGAGATATTTCCTTGAAGGACTTTTTAGCGCTGTGGGCATCAAAGCTGAGATAAGTGAAGGTCTTAGGAAATTGTTCATTAAACTCCGATAGTAGGAATAATTAATCTCTATTAAGAAAAAATCATACTGATGAATAATACTTATTATTAATGTAGATAAATTTAGAAAAAAACATATACCTATTAAAATTTCCTAATTTATGGAAATTGGACTGGTTTGGTGGTTTTGGGTTCTTTTACTTTTCATCTTTACGTTCCTATTGGGAATTCTAGCAGTGATGGCCGGGGTTGGTGGTGGAGTTCTTTTTACACCAATCGTCGGAAGCTTCTTTCCATTCCACTTAGACTTCGTAAGAGGTGCAGGCCTTTTTGTTGCGCTAACGGGTTCTCTAGCTGCAGGTCCAGGTTTGCTTAGAAGAGGTTTGGCTAATTTGAGGCTTGCAATGCCAATGGCCTTAATTGCCTCAACTAGCTCTATAGCAGGAGCTTTGGTTGGTCTTGCGATGCCGACGAATATAGTTCAAATTCTTCTCGGGCTTGCGATAATCTTCATCGTTGTTGTTATGCTAAAGGCAAAAAGATCTGAATTTCCAGTTGTGGAGAAGCCAGATAGGATCTCACAAGCTCTGAAGATTTCTGGACTTTATTATGAGGAATCGAGTAATGAAATTGTGGAGTGGAAAGTTCACAGAACTTGGCAAGCGATGATTTTGTTTGTTATTATAGGATTCATAGCCGGAATGTTTGGTTTGGGGGCTGGATGGGCAAACGTTCCAGTCCTTAACCTTGTCATGGGCACTCCGCTGAAAATAGCGGCAGGTACTAGCAAGTTTCTACTCTCTATTACTGACACGTCTGCAGCCTTCATATATCTAACGAATGGTAGCGTTCTTGCGCTTATAACTATCCCATCAGTTTTGGGAATAATGCTGGGTTCGTTTATTGGTGTTAGATTGCTGGCGAAAGCGAATCCTAGAGTAGTCAGGCTAATAGTAATCGCAGTTCTGCTTTTTGCTGGTTTAAGAAGTTTGTTAAAAGGGCTTGGGATATGGGTGTGAACTATGAAAGTTGAAGTTCCTAAAGAACAGGTTGTTTATGCAAATATACTATGGCTGGGGAGCATAATCTCGATTATAGCAATCACAGTGGCTTACGTCTTATACGTAACTGGAATTTTGCCGCAGTATGTTGAATTTGATAAAATCGTAGAACTTTGGGGAAAAAAGAGTCATAAGTTCGTAGAAGAGACGAATATACCTACAGGCTGGGACTGGATCGGGCTTTTGGGTTACGGGGACTTTCTAAATCTGTTGCTGCTAGCGATTCTAAGTTTTCTCACTGTTATCTGCTATTTGGCAATACTTCCATTCTTCCTCGCAAAAAAGGATTTAATTTATTTTGTAATCGCATTAATTGAAGTGGTCATTCTTATACTGGCAGCGAGTGGGCTAATAGTTGCTGGTCACTAAAAAATTTATAAAAATTTTTATCACATCAAAGTCGCTAAGAAAGCTTAGTGGGCTGTCGATGGTTTAAATATCAGCAGCTGAGATTTTAAAACGAGCGTTGGGCTATATGTCCATGGCAGGGCTGGTTTGACACAGCCCAAAACTCCATGTGATGTCCCGGAACAGATGAAGGTATTCCCGATGTCCTAGGATTGAGAGGGACAATCTCCGGCTTTTGTCGTAGAGAGTGTCAATTTAATACTCAGTTAATGCGATGCTTGGAATTTAAAATTAGGGTAACACAAGTATTGCAGAGAAATTTGAAACTAAATGAAAATCCCCCCTCTTAACAACCACCATTGTTGTATCCCTTTCCTTCAAGCTTTCTTCCAATTTTCCACTCAGACAAATTAGAATTTCTGATTTGATTCCCTTGGCTTCAAGTGATCTCCTAACTTTTTCGAGCCTATCCTTTGCCGCCATCCAGTATTCAGAAAGGTATTCGGTAAGCTTGGATATAGGTACAAGAGGGTGCATTATTTCTTCTTTGCTTATTTTTTGCTCGAGTATGGAGTCCAAATGAGCTGCGCTTACTAGCAAAGTATTGCTTAGTTTTGGAATTTCTGGAATATTTTCAAGATTTACAATTGCAACTCTATCGAGTAACCTTGAAAACAGAAACTCATAATAGGTCCTATTAAAATCGGGGCTGGCTTTGATTACAAGTGTTGGAATTTGCGATCTCTTGATCACTCTTTCAGCAACTCTTCCAAACTGGAATGGAGTTCGACTTCTGGATGGTAGAATCATCAAATCGTATTCTGTGGACTTCTTCACGATTTCATCAGCAGCATCTATAGTAGTTGAAAGCTTGTACTCAGCTTCGAAGTACTCTGAAAGTCTTTTTGAAATGTTTTTTAGCTTTAAAGATGCCGAAGCGTTTATTTTTTTCAGAAAGCTCTCTAAATCTACACCTCCTTCCGTAAGGGACTCTGGATTGTATTCTATTGCATAAAAAATTGTAAGTTTTTTTGTGCCAAGTTTTCTGAGTTCTTTAGTTGCATAGAGCAGTTCCTCAGCCGTCTTCGAAAGATCGAAGGGGAAAAATATTTTGCTGAACATATCACCATATTGGCCAATTGGTTTTTATAAATTTCTCTTCCATCTCTTTCTCAAGCTTGCCTAGGGTTTTGAAAAAATCGAGAATTCTGTTTCTTTCAACTGGTATTGCTGGTGTTATTTTAAGAATTGCGAGCATTTCACCTGATTCAACAAATTCTTCGCTTTCTGAGTAAACTATGGCTGAATCTATTATTCCTGGTTTTTCCGATATTAAAATATCTACGACATCAATTTTACGTCTTTTTAATGCCATTATCGGAACTACAATTGTATTAGGTGGGATTTGGACTTCCCTTACCCTGATAATACTAAAATCTCTTGCAGGAAGTTTTTTATTTTCATTCGCAATCAGATAATCCCATCTACCACCTAAAATTGCCACTTCACGTGGGAAAAATTTTTTAACATCTTGTAAACCAATTTCAATCATAGTATTTTTTCTTACTCAATCCTAATAAATCTTACTATGGTAAAAGAATTGCTTTTAAGAATTTTTTAAGACAGTCAAACCAATTTTTAAATTATCTAGTCCAAAAAGCGAATTTTGATGACTATTGGGGTTTTTAGGTCTCTTAATAGTCTAAATGTTTATTATGAGTTCTAAACTTTTCTTTTCTAGTTCTTTAGATTTTTATTTAAAAAATAAAAAGTTTAAAAAATTTAAGATTTCAAAGCTTCTAGGGATTGTATTTTTACAGTCTCTTTTACAAGTCTTTTTATTTTTGGAGTATACTTTGATTTCACAACTAGTACTGGCGAATCTGTTTCGAATACGATTTTTTCACATCCATTGCCTAGTAGTTTCTTCAGTACACTAGACTTCTCTGCACCAATTATTATCAGATCTGGTTCCAAACTACCCTCGACTCTTCTCACAACTTCATGTGCAATACCTATATGATATCCAACAACTTCGTAATCTAAATTGGCTTTTTTGATCCTTTCAACCGTTTCCATTATTTTCTTGTTCGCTTTTGCTATCAGGGGGGCATATTTTTCTTTCCACATCTTCGGAGGGTATAGCGACCGGCTCCTCATCTTTTACGTAGAATACGTAGATTTTTGATTTAAGACTACTGGCTAGATCTATTGCGCAATCAACCGCCTTTTCCGAAAGATGCGTGTCATCCACAACCAATAAAACTTTCCAGATACGTTCTTCCATACGCTACACCTCCTTTTTACTTTTCGCTTTTGTAACCTTAATTCCCAAACCTTCAAATATGAAATATATTGCAAAACCCCACCAGAGGGTATAAATCACGTAAAAAATCAAAAGGGCAAATCCTAGAATATCTATCGATTTCGCTTCTAGGCCGAAGAAGTTGTATGCAGGCTCGATCCCCCTCATCAGAATTTGATTCTTTATGAACAGACTTTCTTCAAACTTTCCTTGAGCGTCTAAGGATTTTGCTATGCTTTGAAGGGAAGAATGCCAGTAGTATAGCACCTCTTTCGGGGACATTCCGTACTTTTGGTTGAAGTAATTTTCATCGTTATAGTAAGCTCTGTCAGCATCTTTTAGGGCAATCATGGTCATCTCGGAAAGTCTACCATTGATTTTAAGCTTTGTACCTTCAATTTGGCCGTATTCAGCATATAAGGCCGCAACTTTCTTAGCAACTTCTTCTGATTTCAGATCAATGCTAGCGGAAATTTCCGTGTTGTATTTTTTGGCCATCTCTACCAGTTCTGGTATAAAGTAAGAGGAATGCTTTGAATAGGAATCGAAATTCTCATCGGCATAGGCTATGAAGTTCTTCCCATCAAAGACCGGTGTAAGCATGAATCCTAGGGTTATTATAAAGCTTGTTGCAAGCAATATGCCTAGAAAGAGTTGTTTTCTCGGCATTTTTATCCCTCCTTTAGCATATCTAAATTCGTAATAAACTTGCTGAGGACCCAGAGTGCAAATGTAACGACTATTGCAAAGAATGCCACCAAACCTACAAAGTCTATCGCTCCAGCAATGCTCTTATCAAGGGATATCCAACCAGCTGCTGCAAACTTTGAAGGAAGAGCAAATAGCCTGTTTACAAAACCTGCAAGAATTAC
>CAYXCK010000044.1:0-1080 GCA_964463575.1 uncultured archaeon | reverse complement strand
CTGCAAACTTTGAAGGAAGAGCAAATAGCCTGTTTACAAAACCTGCAAGAATTACTGTCGCATAGAATCCTCTAACATGCATTCCTTTGACAACTTTTGTCACAAGCGAGCCGATCTGTATTCCTATTAGAGATCCTAGCAATAGCCCCATTGCGAGGGTGTAAAAGACAAATCCATAAATCGCATACTGGACGATCGAGGAGTAACCAGTAGTTATAATGATCTGGAAGATGTCAGTACCTACTGTTGTGAAGGAAGAGACGCCTAGAACGTATACAAAGATTGGAAATGTCAGGAAGCCACCTCCGACGCCCATTATCGAAGAAATCAGTCCGACTATGAAGCCGAAAATAACAACGAACCATGCTGAAACCCTTCTTCCACCAAGATCGTGATCGAAAGTAATCATTGGTGGGAGATGCACCGATTGAACCTTCATTGCAAGCTTTGTCATTCCAGCACTTGTTTCGAAGCCGCCATTTCTAGCTTTACCACCATCAAATGCAGTAGCCCTCTTTCTCAGTCTTAGGTAATCGCTGAGCGCGAAAAATCCTAGAAATCCGAGAAGGGTTACGTATACTATATTTATGAAAATGTCGCTGAGTATCGGATTGGAGTAATAAATGGCCCTATTTATTGTTCCACCAACAGTAGCTCCGCTAACGCTTCCAATAACAAAAGCCAGAGCCAAGAATACGCAGACGTTTCCAAGTTTCTTGTGAACAACTGTACCCATTATCGATTTCGTAAATATGTGGAACTGATCGGTTCCAACAGCTAGTATGCCCTTAACACCAACGCTCATCAGAGCCGGGGTTATAATGAAACCCCCTCCAACGCCGATACAGCCGGTAACAAGACCTGCAATAAAGCCAATGAAAATGCTCATAACAAGCATTTCGAAAGTTGAGTGTACGGGAGCGTAAGCCTCTTTTCCTCCCAATGTTTTTGGAAGATCAGCAGCTGAAGCTGTTAGGATTGCAATGGGCAGAATTGCCATCAGCATTATGGCGGCAAGTCTTCTTCTACTTCGGATTATATTCATCGATGTTTCATATTCCCATTTCGCATAAGCTTGTG
>CAYXCK010000043.1:0-11332 GCA_964463575.1 uncultured archaeon | reverse complement strand
CTTCAGTGTAGCTTTTGCAACTGCTACAAGATATGCCACATGGAGTGTAATCTTGCTTATTTGCAACAACTTTTATATCCAAAAATGGTTCGTAGTATATTTCTATGATTGGATAAACTTCGTACCTTTTTACTCCCTCTTGTGCTCTCAGAGAGCACTTCTCGAGAGTTACACTTTTGAGGGACTTGTAGTCTTCTGCGAAAATTATCGCAAAGAGATTGTAACTTCCCGTCGTCACAAAGAATCTTATTATTCGGGGGCAATTTTGGAACCTGTTTAGAATTTTCCTAAGATAATCTGAATTCTCGACTTCCATTGCAATCATCGCTAGTTGAAGTTTATCGGTATTCACTAGAGCTTTAATCTTCACTTTATCTTTTAGGAGTTTTTCAACCCTCTTTTTTGCCCCCATCGCAGTTAATCCTACAACTTTACCAATCTCCGAAAAACTGATTCTTCCGTTATTCTGCATTAGAGACAAAATTAATCTGTCTTTTTCGTCCATGTAGAATGTAGTATTTATACTATTTGTAGTTTTCTTTTTCAAAAAAATTTTGTTTTATAGTTTAAAATTGAATTAACGGTATACTCTTAAATACCCAGAGGCCCAAGGAAACATTGGGCCGGGGTTGCCGAGCGGTAAGGCGCACGCCTGGAGAGCGTGTGGGCATTGCCCGCGTGGGTTCAAATCCCACCCCCGGCGCTTGGCTGTTTTTTGAGGTGTTTGTGGTCTTTTTTTAGCGTTATGTAGTAATATAGTCCGAGTATTGAAAAAGTCGAATGAATTATCAGGCCTACTAATGGGGCAAGGAAGTATCTAAATTTTGGTTTTTCAATGAAAGGAATCGATTTTAAAAATAAGTAGATTGAAAAAGTTATGAAGAAAAGGAAAAATATTAAAGCAAAAAAAGAAATCGGTGAAAGTAGCATCGAAATCACAAAAAATGGTAGCAGAAGAGACCATGCGATCATGTCGTATGGTCTGAAACCTATCTCCCTGAGAGCTTCCGCACAACCAATCGCCCTTGCTTTCTGCCATTTAAAAACTTCCTTCAAAGTTTTTGGAACAGAAACTAGGACCCTCGCGTCAGCGACTTCTTGTTTCAATCTTAGACCTCTTTTAATCATCATTAGGGAGAATCCATAGTCATCTGCCCTTCTGCTGCTCGGATACTCGCAAAATTCATATATTTTTGTTTTTTCAGCCTTGTTATTCCCGGGGATGTGAAATCTCCAGATTTTGAATATTATGTGAATTGCATGATACCAGGCAAAGGCATGAGCAAAAAAGCCGCCTGTAACAACGGGTTTTCCCCCTACCGCATCGCAATCCCTCAGTTTTTCAAGTAATTTCCCAATGTAATCCTTGCTGTAGACGTTTTCCGAATCTCCCCAGATAATTACCTCGTAGCCGTTTTCTCGAGCGTATTTGCACGCCTCTTTTCTAGCAAATCCTGTACCACCTAACTTTTCCTGAACTTTGAACTTTATACATGGATAAGCCTTTGCAAAAGTCTCTGCAACTTCTTTTGAAGAATCCCTTGAATTCCCATCCATTATGAGAACGTCAAAGTCTCTACAAATTTTTGAGGTCTGGTTGAGGAGAGATTGGAGACAATTTTGAAGTTTTTCAGCATTGTCTTTGTTCAATATCACGACTAAGGCTTTCATACAGCTCTTTTGCCCTTTTCCATATCATATCCATGTTAAGGTATTCCCACAGGCCAAATCTTCCAAAAGGGATTATATTTTTCTTAAGCAGGAAATTCTTTATAGCTTCAACGTTTTCTCTGTAATCGTGGTTGTATACAATGTATGCGAATTCCCATCTCCAAGTTTTGACAATCTCCACTTCATTCTCGATCCCTATTTTCCTCAAACCTTCCAGTATCTCTCCTTCGTTTATCTTCTCTGGATTTGAAATCTCGGCTATGATCGTTGAACAGTTTTTTGGGGCCATTTCTGGGCTGTAGTTACTTAGAAAAGCGATTCTGTGAAAGACTATGTCTTCTTGGGGAACGTAAAGCCAATGAATGTTTGGAACTTTACCCTTCACACCAATTCCAACAACAGCCAAAGAATTGTATTCAAGTTTTTTTATGTTTTCCCGAATCTCTCTGGCATCTCTCATAATCTTTATCAAATCCTTTAGGGGGGCTGTGTAAACTACTTTCTCGAATTCCTCTCCATTTACATATATCTTGTCCCCCAATTCTATTCTCCTTACAGCCTCCATCTTGATGTTCACGTTTTCTGAGATATTTTTTGCAAGAGTTTCTATTCCACCGCTCAGTGGATAGAAAAATCTTAGCTGGTGAACGTAACCTTCGGTCTCTATTCCAACTGCCGATTTTAGAACATCGTCGATAGGAGGATTTGGGACTCTACCCCCAACCCAATCGAGCGAGATTTCTCTCAGATCTCTTTTCCAGAGTTTTTCGTTGTAGGGTTTTAGATACTTTTCAGTAATTGCGTTACCAAATACGTGCTGAAACCATTCCAGTAAATTTTTTGGCCTCTTTTTTTCTTTTAGTAAATTTTCCACAAAATCTTTCAGAATTTCAAACCTTTCGTGGGGACTTAATGAAAAAATTCCGTTCTCGAACGGGTACTTCACGTACCTTCCTTTATAAAAAATAAAAGCCCGTCTTCTATGCTCAACGTAATCATCCAAAAACTGAAGTAGTTCCGAAAGAACTTTTTTATCGTTGGAAAAAAGGATATGGGAACCTCCCGTATCAAAAGTATAGCCATCAATTTTTTCACTTCTTAGTAAACCTCCAATTCTGTTTGCTTCGAACACGACACATTTATCCCTCAGTAGATATCCAATAGATAAACCAGCGAGTCCTCCACCGACAACGCAAATCACAAGCAGAGTGACGATGATTTTATAAATTCTTTTACAATTTCTTTTTAGGTGGTAGCTTGCCCTTGCTGATGGTAATTCTCGACGGCCTTCCAGACAGACCTGTTAATGGTAGAACACCCCTGACAGTTGCAAGAAAACCAAATCTTGACAAAATAGCTGAAATGGGTATAAACGGCATCATGGACACAATTGCCCCAGGTATAAGGCCTGGGAGCGATACGAGTCATTTAGCGTTGCTGGGTTACGATCCGAAAAAGTATTACACTGGAAGAGGCGCCATAGAGGCGCTTGGTGTAGGTATTGAGCTGAATCCTGGAGATTTGGCTTTCAGGGCAAATTTTGCAACAGTGAAGGGTAGTGGAAGTATTTTTGACAAAGTTGTTGTGGACAGGAGGGCAGGCAGAATTGAGGAAACGGAAGAACTGGTCAAAGCTTTGAATGAGATAGATCTTCCTGTTGATTTCGAAGTGGCAAAAGCTACTGGCCACAGGGCTGTGGTAGTATTTAGAGGCAATTTTTCAACAAATGTTAGTGATACGGATCCCAAGACAGTTGGATCAAAAGTGAAAAGATGCGAAGGAGATAAAGAAATCGCCGAAATTGTGAACGAGTTCATGCAGAAGGCTCATGAGGTTTTGGAAAAGCATTGGATAAACGAGGAAAGGGAAAAAAGAGGGCTACAAAGGGCAAACGCTTTGCTTTTGAGAGGCGCAGGTGTTATGAAGGAAGTACTCAGTTTTGAGGAGAGATATGGATTGAGACTCAAAGTTATATCTGCAACCGCCCTTATAAAAGGGGTAGGAAGACTCGTCAAGGGAGAAATTTTCACCCCACCAAATGCAACCGGAAATAAGAAAACAGATATCGGGGCAAAAATCAAAGCGGCACTGGATTCCCTGAAAAGCAGCGATGTAATCCTACTGCACATAAAAGCTTTTGACGAGCTTGGGCATGACAGGGACTTCGAAGGTAAGGTTGGTTTTATAGAGAAATTTGATTCGTACGCTTCAAAGCTCTTTGAGCTCGATTTTTCGAAGAATTGTCTAATAGTTACCTCTGATCATTCAACACCGGTAAAGGTTGGAGATCATACGGCAGATCCGGTGATTGTTTCAATTCTTCACGAAGACGTCAGAAAGGATGATGTTAAGACATTTAATGAGTTTGAAGCTCCAAAAGGCGGATTGTGCAGAATTCGAGGAACAGATCTGCTTAACATAGCATTGGACTTGTTAAATCTGGTTGAGAAGTTTGGAGCATGATCGAAAAAGCTGTTGAGGCGATCCTATTCTCAGCCCCGGAGGCCATTAAGATCTCTGAAATAGCTAAGATTCTGAAAGAGAAGGAAGAAAATGTAGAAAAAGCAATAGAAGCGGTTGCAAGGAAGTACTCGGAGATGGATTCGGCGATAGAAATAGTGAAGCTTGGAGACAGATACTTGATGAGAGTGAAGCAGGAATTTGCCGAAATTGTTAGAAAGTATACGGAAAGGGATCTGGATAAAGGAACACTGAGAACTCTAGCAGTAATTGCGTCAAGACAGCCAATTACTCTTTCAAAGCTTGCAAAGATAAGGGGGAACAAGTGCTATGAACACGTGAAGAAACTTCTCGATCTAAACTTCATAAAAGCTGAAAAGAAAGGAAGATCAACGATTCTTACCACGACGGAAGTATTTGCTTCTTATTTTGGCTTTGAAGGTAAAAGCTTGGAAGAAATAAAACAGGAACTGAAAAAGATGAAGGATTTGAAGACAAATCTTTGAGTCAGCTTTGTTTTGTGAACAATTCTGCTCAGCTGGAACAATCTCCAGAAGCTTTAATTTTTTGGTTTTGATATTTAAGCTTCAGCAATTCCCGCGACTGGGATTCCGGGCAATCTTGCAATATCTCTGACCTCCTCCCCGCCGTGAAGGGCGAGGCTTTCAGTTGTAAAATTTTTTCTTCCACAGTATTGTGTAGTATCATGGACATAGTGGTCAGCAAAAGCGAAATTTTCGGTGAAACTAGGGCTCCACCATCAAAAAGCTATACCCATAGGGCTTTCATTTCTGCAGCACTGTCAAAAAAAGCTGTAGTTTTAAATCCTTTAATTTCAGACGACACAATTGCAACTCTGAATGCATGTAAAAAAATAGGAGCAACATATGTCAGGAAAGGAAATTGTTTTGAATTTCGGGGTGTAAATGAAATAGAGGGCGGTAGTTACTTCAATTTTGAAAATTCCGGAACAACTCTTCGGATATTTACGGGTCTTTTATCCCTATCACCCCTGAAAAGCACTTTGGACGGAGACAAGTCTCTGCGAACTAGACCGAACAAGGAACTTGTGCTTGCGTTAAAGAAGCTTGGAGCAAAAGCTGATGGAGATGAACTCTTCAGAGCCCCATTTTCGGTCCAAGGTGTGATAAAAGGAGGGAATGTAGAA
Source organism: uncultured archaeon (assembly GCA_964463575.1). Lineage (GTDB taxonomy): Archaea > Halobacteriota > Archaeoglobi > Archaeoglobales > Archaeoglobaceae > WYZ-LMO2. The sequence continues at coordinate 6,033 of CAYXCK010000043.1, read as the reverse complement.
ATAAAAGCACCAAGTTCCCAGTTTATTACCTCCCTTCTGTACACCCTGCCTCTTGCGAAATTTGATAGTTGCATAAAAATTCTTTCAACGAAATCGAGGCCTTACATAGAGGTAACACTTGAAGTTCTGGGAAAGTCAGGTATTAGCATTTTGAAGGAGAAAGATGCGTTCTTAATTCCCGCTGGGCAGGAATATAGACTAAGGACTTTCGAAGTTCCTGCAGATTTTTCCTCTGCCAGTTATCTGATAGCTGCTGGAATTCTGGCAGGGGAAGTCAGAATAAGAAATATTCTTGATTCCAGGCAGGGAGACAAGAAAATTGTAGAAATATGCAGAGAAATGGGCGCAGAAATCGATTGGAACAGGAAAGACGGTGTAATAACCGCAAGAAAATCCGAATTGTATGGAATAAGCTTTGATGCGAGCGACACGCCAGATTTGGTTCCAACAATCGCAATTCTCTCGGCTGTGGCCAAAGGGGAGACCGAAATATATAATGCAGAACACCTTAGAATAAAGGAAATCGACAGAATAAGGGGTATTGCGATCAATTTGAGATCTCTTGGTGTTGAAGTGGATGAGAGAAAAGACGGGCTTAGAATAGTAGGAAAGGGAAATAAATACTTCAGAGGTACAGTAGACTCGTTTGGGGATCACAGAATTGCACTGGCCTTTAGCTTGCTCGGACTTCTTGGGGAAGTCAGAGTTAGAAATGCGGAAGTTGTTTCTGTTTCGTATCCGGATTTCTTTGAAACTCTGAAAAAACTTGGAGCGAAAGTTATAACTGAAAACTCGCTCCTTTGGAATGAGAAAAGCTTGAATAAGTAGAGCAATTTAAAAAACCAGAGATGAACATCGAGATAACCGCCTTTAAAGGCGAGTTAGCTCACAACTCCCCTAGATATTTGAGATCGAGAACGTATCTGTTTACATAGGGAGCAAAGTTACCGCATCTCCTCATGAAGGCGCTTCTAACGATAATTCCGTATCTCAAAAATATCTCTTCAACCTTTTTTGGCAAACTTCTCTCGAAGTTTTGACTTTCAAATGTGTAGTAATGAATAAAGCCCCCTTCTGAAACCTTATTCCTAAGAAGGTGTACAAAATTCTCAGCGGAATAGGGGGCTGGCATTAGAATTCTGTCAAATTTTCCTTCAAGTTTGGGAACAACTTCAGCAACATCGCCTTCAATGGCCACTACGTTTTCGACCTTATTCAGCTTTATGTTTCTTCTGAAGTATTCAACCGCAATCTTGTTGAGCTCTACACCAATCACTTCTTTGGGTCTTGATAATTTCGCGATTACTATTGCAAATGGTCCGACTCCAGCAAACATTACTAAAACTCTTTCTCCTTCTTTTACAAGTTTAGCTATTCTCTCCCTTTCGAATGAAAGCTTCGAGGAGAAGTAAACTTTCGTTGGATCAACCAGAAATCTGCATCCGTGTTCTTTTGCAATTGTTTCTGTCTCTTCCCCGTATATTTTTTGATAACTTGCGACTCTAAATATCCCGTCAACTTCCCCGATTTTCCTGAGAATCGTTTTGACATTTTTGTGCCTTGAAAGAATTGCTGAAACTATTAAATCTTTCTTTGGCATAAGCTCTTCTGGAATTTCGACTATCGCGATATGACCGATTATTTCAAAGCTCCTGCGCAGAAGTTTCAGTTCTTCCTCGTTCAGTTTATCTTTTAGCACTTCTTTAAGAGACACAGAAGGAATTTATTCAGATTGCAATAAATTCTTACGATGCTAAAAGGTGTTTATTTCATAACGGATTCTAGCTTCGGAAGTCACGAGGAGCTTGCAAGGAGAGTTCTCGATTTAGGTGTTAGAATAATTCAGTTCAGGGAAAAGAAAATGAAAGATAGGGAAAAACTTAGGATTGCAAGAAATCTTAGAGAGCTAACGGACAGTTACGATGCGCTTCTGATTATAAACGACAGAGTGGATATCGCAATTGCGGCAGATGCTGATGGAGTTCACTTGGGACAGGAGGATCTACCCGTCGGGGTTGTAAGAGATCTTTTCGACGGTATTGTTGGTGTCTCGGTTCACAGCGTTGAAGAAGCAAAAAAGGCCAGAATTGCGGATTACTTGGGAATAGGCCCAGTATTTAAAACTACTACAAAAGAGGACGCTAGGGATCCGATAGGTGTTTCAGGATTGAGAAAGATAATTCGGGAAGTAGAAATCCCTAGCTTTGCGATTGGCGGTATAAATGCGGACAACGTATTGGAAGTTCTCAGGTGTGGGGTTTCGGGTGTTGCTGTGGTTTCAGCCCTTGTGGGGGATAGGGCAAAAGATTTTATCGAGATTGTAAACAAATTTCTGAAATGAAACAACTTGCGGATCTTAAGGGTTACCAGCTGATTGGAAATCATTCGGCGGTTAAGACATGTCTATGGCTAAAGAAGTCGTTAAAAGATTTGGGATTCTGCTACAAGCAGAAATTCTATGGAATACAAAGCCACAGATGTTTGCAGATGACTCCGGCCCTACTCTGCAATCAGTCTTGCATTCATTGCTGGCGCCCCCTTGAACTCCTGAAGGAATTTAAAGGGTGGGATGAACCTGAAAAAATAGTTGATGAGAGTATAAAGGCTCAGAGAAGACTTTTGAGCGGCTTTTACGGTACTAAAGGTGTAAATTTAAAGAAGTTGAAAGAGGCCGAGAATCCAAATCAGGTTGCTATAAGTTTGATTGGAGAACCGACGCTTTATCCGTATCTTCCAGAGCTAATAGAGTGCTATAAGAGAAGAGGCTTTACAACTTTTTTAGTTACCAATGGAACGATGCCAGAAGTTGTTGCGAGAGTTGAACCAACGCAACTTTACATAAGCTTAACAGCATTTGACGAAAAGAGTCACATCGAGCTCAACAGACCGGTAAAGAGTCTTTGGGAAAGAATTTTGAGAAGTCTGGAAGCGATGTCGGAATCAAAGTCTAGAAGAGTTGTGAGGCTAACCCTGATAAAGGGCTTGAACATGCATGAAAAAGCCTTGGAGCGCTTTGACCAGCTAATAAAGATTGCTGAGCCAGACTACGTTGAAGCAAAAGCATACATGTTCTTAGGCTATTCGAGGCTTAGGCTCAAATATGAGAATATGCCGAGCCATGAGGAAGTTTTAGAGTTCAGCAGAAAGCTCGGATACGAAATTGTGGACGAATCGGAACAAAGTAGAGTCTGTCTTTTAAGACCATGAACCTCGAAGACTGCAGAAAAAGACTTGAAGTACTTGAAGAAGCTAGAGAAGAGCTTTTAAACTTGCTTAGAGAGCTCAGAATATTTTCATCCAAGGCGATAGTCCATATACATTCTGGGAAAATTCCTGAGGCTGAGGAGAGTGTCAGAAAAGCCTCGGAAATCTTGGAAAAAGTAAAGAAATTCCGGGAATATCCAGAAATATACTCAATCAGCCTTGATGCGATGCAAGAGTTCGTGGAAGCGACGAGTTTTCTAAAAGTTGTAAAAGGAGAATTTGATTTTTCACTCGAATTCGAAGTACTGCATTCGGCATTCGTAACGGGATTAGCCGATTTGATCGGAGAACTTAGAAGATATGCTTTAGCGAGGATGATAGAGGGGAAAATCGATGAGGCCGAGAAAATTCTTGAGCTGATGGAAGAAATATACAATAAACTCATGCCATTTGCGACTTTTCCAGATAAAATTGTTCCAAATTTAAGGCCAAAGCTTGATGTTGCGAGAGCCGGGATAGAGAGAACAAAGTCTGACCTAATTTCCGCAAGACTTTATGAGGCTTTGGATAGGGATAGATGACACAGATAGCTTAGAAGCCATGTGCACTACATATGTTGCTCTTCTTTTACTTGATGAGCTCAGAGAAGTTGGCAAACCCCTTGACCTTCCAAGGCTGATAAGGTTAAATCCGACAATACCGTATAAAACAAGAGGAAATGGTGCAGTAAGCTTTCGAATGGAGATTTACGATTTGGACAGGGCGATGGAAATAGCGGACGAAGTGATTAGGAATTTTGCAGAGCTAGAAGATGAGAATACCAATCCCGGTGTTGTATTCGTTGAAGAAGAGAAAGTACCCTTTTTGAGAGAATTTGCGGAAATGGCAATAAAGGATGTTCTATCGATCGATGATGCTCTGAAAGTCATCGAGAGACTTTCAATTCCTCATTTAAAATACAAGAACGGTAGAGGTTTAATCGGAGCATTGGCCTCGGTTGGAGCAAGGCTTGATGATTTTGTCTACGAACTTCTAGCTTACAGATATCCGGAGAGATTTGGAAAGCCGAGAATTTGCGACCTTGAAAGTTTTTACGATTTAGATCTTCGGTTTTATCCAGTTATATTTGATACTGTTGACTGGTGTCATAGTGTCGTCATGGCCGTACCAGGAACTCCATGTCCCGTTCTATTTGGTATAAGGGGAGAGAAAATCGAAGCTTTGAAAGAAGCCATAAATATTCTGAAAACTGAAAGTTGGGAGAGATATGCGATCTTCATAACGAACCATGCCACAGACATGCATTTGATCTCGGGCGGAAAAGTCAGGGATTTCAGATCATACAAAATAGTTGGAGAAGTCGTTAAAAAACCATATGAGATCTTTGGGGGACATGTATTCTTTGAGATAAGAGTTGGAGAACAGATTTTAAAATGCGCAGCATTCGAACCTACAAAGCAGTTCAGAAACATTGTAAGGGCACTGATTCCTGGAGATAAGGTTGAAGTATACGGTTCCGTAAAGAACTCCACGCTGAATTTAGAGAAGATCAATGTCTTGGAGCTTCAAAAGCAGTTTGTTGAATTTAATCCGATTTGCCCGAGTTGTGGGAAGAGAATGGAATCGGCAGGTAAAAACCAGGGATTCAGGTGCAGGAAATGCAAAACGGAGGCTTTTGATAAGATCAGAGTCGAAATACCTAGAAAGATAGAAACTGGTTTTTACGAAGTGCCTCCATGTGCTAGGAGACATCTAACGAAACCATTGATAAGGATGAAAGTTGCAAAGAGACACATTTTCAGGTAGATTTTTAAAAACCAAGATAAACATTCTAAGTGGACTTTGCGTTGAGAGAGGAGCTAGCAAAGAAGCTCAAAAAAAGCTTTAGGGTAATCTCGCCTTACAAAGTTGAGATTGGTTGGATAGATTTGGCCATATTTGGAAAAGAAAGCGTAGGTATTGATTTTTGCCTGAATTATGATTCCAGTATTGAGAGACTCAATTCTTTTCCGTTCAGAAAAAGGATAATTATCGGTGACTGTGACGGATGCATGGATCTTTCGGAATTCTGCAAAAGGTATGAAATAACTCTAAACAAAGTGGAAAATTTCGAATCTTTTCTAAAAACTAAAAGGCTTGAAGACAACTTGGCTTGTCTATATATCACTCGAGAAGCGTTAGACGACGGGAGATTTGAAGAACTTAAAAATTTTGGATTTGCCACTTCCTATTCGAGGTTAAAAGTCGAGCCGAAGTTTTTTGTAAGTCTGACAAATGAGGGTTACAAAATCGCGAAAAGGATTATTTATTCTAGAATTTTGGCAAAAATTAAAAAGCTTGAAAAACTTGCAAATCCGCTGAACTATTTAATAGCGCTCGGTGTATCGACCTCTCTTTCCTTGAAGCCTGAGGATTTCTCCACACAAAAAGATTTAAAATCTTTGTTATATTTTTATAGAAAAATACCTTTAAATAACTTCGTTATTCGCGAAGGACATCCGAAAGTCATGCTCGCCGAGTTTTTGGTTAAATCCGCGCTCAATGAGGAAGCTGTAAAGCTTGCGAAAAAGCTCACTGAGATGGGACTTGCAACGAGTTATTATTTGTACTCTCCCAGCGGCGAACTCATCTGGGAAGAGTTCAGATTTGCTAGGGAGGTAGTAGAATATTTGATAAAGTCAAGTTTCTTCAGCATCGAAAAAGAGATAGCCGAGAAAGTTCGTTTCTTGTTGCATGCAATTCAGGGAAGAGCGGAAATTGGCCAAGTTTATGAAGAGCAAATTGAGTTGGCGGAACTGAAAAAGCCAAGTTTAAGTACAGAATTTGAAG
>CAYXCK010000042.1:0-11333 GCA_964463575.1 uncultured archaeon | reverse complement strand
GATAGACCATATATGAAAAATTTGAATTCCCTAAGCAGGCCAAAAGCTAGTGAGAAATTCAGTAGCCAGAATATGAAGAGAAGAAGATACACCGGGTAAACTTTTCGGATTTTTCCGGAGCTATAGTATCGGTAGTTTACTAGAATCGCTATCAAAAGTATTAGAATCAACAAAAACTGGAAAATTAAAAAAGTAGGCAAAAACCTGAAGAGAAGGATAGAAAATCCTGCAAGGAGCGATATTATGTGTATAACCACTTCCCCGAAATGAGTTACCATTCTGCTCCATAAAAGGCTGTAGATTGCATATAGAATTGAAACCGAGCTAGTATAAGCGAGAAAAGCAATACTAAAAGACATAATCCCTTTAATATCTTCAGGAGGTTTGCCATCGAAGACGGCTCCTGAGGCTAGTAGAATAACGACGACAAACCTCATAAAGTATGCTAGTCCGAGAAACAGGAAGATGTTCGCAAAAAGGTGGAAACCAAAGTAATCCGTTAGCTTGTATACCTCCCTTATTTTCCGGTATATAAGGAAGCAAGCCAAAAAGATCACCAAAAAATAAACCGTTTCAAGGCCAACAAATTCGATTGGCAGCATTCCCGGTGGTGCAGGCATGATGAATGTTGTTGGGCAGGTTATAAAAGTAGATGGAACTTTGGTATATTTTTATCCTCCCAGTTGAAAAGAGAATTCCTCAATTTTTCAATTGCAGGCTTGATTTTTTGGTGGACTTCTGGTTCACACTCTTTAAATATTGTCGCTTGTCTTTTTATTCATGAGAACTTTGATTCTTGTTCTCTTTTTAGTAGCAGCATTGACGCCAGTTTTTGCCCAGGATAACGCGAGCGTTTCGATACAGAGCTTGAATGTTTACCCGCAAAAACTATTCGTTGGAGATTATGCTGTTGTTTCCGTAACGATCTACAATCCTACTGATAGGCGTGTTGAAATTAATTCGCTCGCCATTTATGGGGGAGGAATATCCCCGCAAAGTCTGAGCTTGGGCTATGTCCCGCCCAAATCTGCCCATACACTAAGCTTTTCAGTTAGAGCAATTGAAAGTGGAGTACATAACGTTGAACTAGTGCTTTACACAAAGGATGGCTCAATAAGCAGCTTTTTTAGCCTTTTTGTTGAGGATAAGATGCCAGAGATTTATTTTAAGGGGACCGTGAGAGTGGGAGAAATAAACAACCTCACTCTTGTCATATCCTCTCCAGTGGATATAGAGAACGTGGTTATAGTTCCTCTTTTTGAATCTCTGCCAGAGAAAATAGTTCTGAAGTCTGTATCTGGTATGGCTGAGGTTCCAATAAAGTTCTACGGGAAGGAAGGGAGTTATAAATTCAGGATGTCTTTTTACAGCGGAAATAATTATCACAGCTATGTCGCTGAAATAAATCCGAGGACAGAATCTGCTCGAGGACTGGCAATTAACTTTTCAGTACCTTTCACGGCTGTTTTATTGTATGATGTTGTTGGGATAGATTTGGAAATTGCGAACCTCATGAGTGACTCTTTGAGTTCTGTAAAGCTTTCGGCTTATTCAAACAACGGTAAAGTTCTGCTTTCGGCAAGTGAAATTTCCGAAATCGCAGCAGGGGAAAAGAAAAAAGTTAAGCTTCTTTACTCTCCGGAGAAAGCTGGGGAGGATAAAATAAAACTCGAGATAAGGTACAGAGATAGCTTGGGAGGTGAAGGGAGAATTGAAAGGGAGATTGGAGAAATAAAGGTCAACAATGAAACAGCTGTTAAGATTGTGGGAATTGATATATCAACGAGGAGAATTGCGACAACGACTGCAGCGGGCGGATTTCCGATGGGAAGGACTACAACTACTACAACGACTCCGGTGATGGAGATAACTGTCTCTGGAGAAGTCGCAAACGGCGGTTTTGGACAAGCAAGGAATGTAATCGTTTATCTTGATTTCGGAAACCGGACCGAAGAGTTTTTCATAGGAACGATATCTCCTTCAGATTCGGATAGCTTTAGCATTCCGGCGACTGGAAGTGAGAGAAACGTGAGGGTAACTGTAGAATGGATCAACGATTTAGGGGAAATCCATAGGATATCTAAGACCTATCAGCTAGCTCAGAAATCATTTGAGTTTGGTCAGAGGGAAAGTTCAATCTTTAGCCCCCTGAACATGGCAATCCTTGCAATCTTTGCGGCAGCTGTTGTTGTGGGAATTTTATTTTACCGAAAGAAAAGTGGTAAGAGATGAGTGTTGAGCTTATAGACGTACATAAAATCTACAAAACCAAGTACTACGAAGTAAGGGCCATCAATGGAATAACAATGAAAATAGAAGACGGCGAGTTTATCGCAGTAATGGGCCCGTCAGGAAGCGGGAAGAGCACACTTCTTTATCTCATCGGCTGCCTTGACAGACCAACAAAAGGCGAAGTCATCATAGACGGGGTTGAGACTTCCAGGCTTAGCGATGACGAGCTTACTAGGCTTAGAAGGGAAAAATTGGGCTTCGTTTTCCAGCAGTACAACCTTGTTTCAACCCTAACAGCCCTTGAGAATGTTGAGCTTCCGATGATCTTCAGAGGCGTTCCGAAAAATGAAAGAAAAAGAAAGGCAATGGAGCTTTTAAAGCTTGTTGGCATTGAAGATGTTGCGGAAAGGAAACCCATGGAAATTAGCGGTGGCCAGCAACAGAGGGTCGCAATTGCGAGGGCGATGGCCAATGAGCCTAAAATTCTTCTATGCGACGAGCCTACAGGAAACCTAGATTCAAAGAGCGGAAGGCAAATAATGGGAATAATAAAGGAGTTAAACGAGGAGAAAGGAGTAACTGTTATCTTAGTTACCCACGATCCTTCAATGGCCGAATTTGCAGAAAGAATAGTGAAACTAAGGGATGGGAGGCTGCAGGATGTACCTTGAACTTGCAATAAGAAATCTAAAAAGAACAAAGGCCAGGAGCTCGCTTGCGGTCGTTGGGATAATTATAGGAGTTATGGCAATTGCATCGATTGGCATTTTTGGTAATACGATGAAACAGACGGCTTTGGAGAGGTTCTCGGATCAGGCAAGGATAATAGTCGTGATACCCTCCAATATTAAGGGTTTTACGGGCATAGCTGAAGAGGATTTCAAAATCATCGAGAAAATTGAGAACATCGAATACGCCATTCCCGTTAAGGATGATAGAAAGATGGTGAATTATAAAGAGAGCCGAGCTTATGTGATAATCTATGGAATAAACGAGGAAGACCTCAGAAAGCTTTACAATGCATACGACGGCTATATAAAGCTAAAGGGATCCGCAGTTGTTGGTTACAGACTTGCAAGTAATTTTGGGATATCTGTGGGAGAGAAGATATCCATTGGGAACAAAATCTACAGAGTTTCTGGAATTCTCGAATATCAGGGACTTGGAGGAGGTTTAAGTCCTGATAATGCGGTCTTTCTTTCGATGGAAGACTTTGACAGGATTTTTGAGAAGGAAGGATATACCTCCATCGTTGTCAAGGCAAGCAGTTTGGAATTCGTTAAGGATGTTGAAAAGAGCATCGATGAACTGGTTAATAAAAAACAGCAGAAAGTGGAAATAAGGGATTTTGAATCTCTGATAAGGAATGTAGAGGAAAGTATGAACTCGATAACCAGATTTCTGATGGCAATTGCTGCTGTCTCTTTGCTGGTTGCGGGAGTTGGAATACTAAATATAATGCTTATGTCAACAATGGAAAGAACCAGGGAAATCGGGGTGATGAGGGCAATAGGCGCTCCAAGAAAAACCGTTTTATTCATCTTTTTAACAGAATCCGCAATTCTTGGACTTGTTGGAAGCGTTATAGGCGCATTTTTGAGCTATCTGGGTGCATTTCTTATTATATCTTCAATGGGTTACTCCACAAATTATATATTTGATCCATCATCGGCAATTTACGTCCTTCAGGGCCTTGCTGTGGGGATAATGACGTCAATTTTGAGCGGCCTCTATCCAGCTTGGAAGGCCAGCAGTGTAGAGCCAATGGAAGCTCTGAGATACGAGTGATCAAAGGAGCGCCATGTTAAAAAGCTCGTGGACCATTATTGGTTTCATTCCTACTTCTTTAACTTTTTCGGATAACGTTGAATAGCACATGGGGCAAAGGAAAACAACGTAATCCGCATCTGTATTTGCAATGTCCGATATGTTCCTTTCCTGAAAATCCCTTGCAAGTTTCTTATTGTTTGCGAGTATGAAGGCCGCACCGCAGCAGAGCGAATTTTCTCTGTCATATCTTCTTTTAACTCTTTCAACACCGATTGCCTTGCAAATCTGGTCAAATATTTTGTCTGTTTTATTCAGCCTGTTTGAACAGGGTCTTTGATAGGCTATCTTCAGGTTTAGTTTCTTTGTTCTTCCGGCTTCGATCAATTCCATGAAGTATTCGTATAGGTGCTTGTACCTGAAATCTGCCTTCATTCCATGAGCTTCCAAAAAGGAATTGTAGAAACTGTAGCATTCGTCGTGGAAAAGGATTACCTCATCGAAACCGATTGAGGACATGTTGGTCAGCACTTTCATGGCCCTCCCTCTTATCACGGAAATCATGCCGTAGTGTAGGTATACAAGGTTGCAGAAGAGATGTCTACCTCTTATCGGTTCATAGCCTTCGAATATCTTAAGCTTCGAAACATCCTTGAATTCCGGAAAAAGACATATATGCACCGCTTTTTTAACTTTCTTGGCTTTAAAATCCCCTTCAGGTTCGTATCTTTTAATCAGAGCCTCTTTTATCTCTGCCGGAATCTTTTCAACACCGAATTCTTCTTGGAGTTCGACTATTCGATAGAAAGGGTGGTTTCCAAAAGGACAAAATTCTTCACAGGCGTAGCAGTTTGTGCATTCAATCAAAATCTCGCTAAACTCCCCTTTCGCAATTTTCCTAAATTCTTCGGGATTTTTGACGTATCTGCAATTTCTCATGCAGAAAATATCGCAGCCCTCGCATAGTGCAGGGTTGAAATTCAGTTTCATGAGAAAAATATTGTAAATCCATTATAAAGTTTTTCATAATAGATCTCCAATCTCCTCTTTCAGCCCCTCTTTTTCTACGAGGTCTACAGAGATTATGAATTCATCTTCGACCTCTCTTTTTGTTCCAACAACTAAATATTTTTCTCCGTCTATCTCCTCCAGCTCCCCCTTTGCTATGATCCTTTCCCCTTTGAAAGCTTGACCAACGAAAGTGTGCGTGAAGCACAGTATTGCCTTAATTTCGTGTCCTAGGGGGTAGTAGGCAGGATAGTCGAAGACATAGCTGTCATCGAGGACAACTCCCTTAACTGTAATCTTCCCCAGCTTAATTCCCGGCTCTTCTGGTATTCCGTTGTTAATCTCTTCGTATCCCCTAACGTAAAGCAAATCAAAGTACGTGCTACCAAGGAACGCTCTGTGGTATTTCCTGCTCTCATGGGCTACAAAAACGTTAAAAGGAATATTTATTTTCCTTTTTTTATAGATAAATTCCCAGGTTTCTGTGTCGAGATCCGACAACTTTCCGATCTCAATACCTTTTTTTATCTTCTCTCTGGCAATGAACCACCACTTTCCGTAGACTATGAAATCTACATCCGACTCCTGACTTTTTAGGCCAATGAGTCTGGAACCAGTTACTCCCATCTCCTTTATTGGAATTTGGCTAAAGTATTGGACTACTTTCGAAACGTTTGAATCCATCACGTTTTTAAGTCTTTCTTCGGGTTTGTAAACTTCATCTATCTCTCCAATCGGGATTCTGAAAATTCTGCCATCGTAGTACTTGGCAGCCATTGGATGCAACAAAGCCTCCTCGTGACTGAGCTTTTTGAATCTTTTTTCATCTTTTACTCTGTCACCGGACTCGCACGGAGCATATCTTAGAAAGCATTTTACTTTTTCCGAGTTTCTGTAACCCAAAACTGAAAAGTAAAGATCTCCAACTCTTACAAAGTCTCTAAGGCGTATAGGTAGCATATATCCTCTTTATATCTTTTGCAAGTGCTTTTTCTCCTTCTCTTTTCAGCAACCCACCATCCAGAAGCTTTATTCTATGAATTCTATATTTCTTTCCCTCAATATTTATAACTTCCCCGACAACGAATTCCGTCTCACCGTCGAATACCATTTTGTAGGGTGTAGTTACGGCTCTTTTGTGCAAGCTGAATTTTACGGAAACTTCTCCGACATTTCTTAGCCAGATTGAGTACGTATCTTTTGCCTTTGAAAACTCAACAATTCTGCCATCCTTTAGCTGAATTGCTGTGACTTTCCCAACTTTGCTCTCCTCTTTCAGGTCCACTATCATCTCTGAACCTTTTACGATTTCATCTTCCTCGGAGAGTTTTACCTTTCCTATTTCCGTTTCTTTATCGCTGCTGAGAATGGCCTTTATTTCTACCTCTTTTGGAGGACTAAATCGGGTATGGGTTCCGCAGATTGAGCAGCGGTAAAGATTCTGCTTAACCAGCTCGTGTTTCGTTACTTCCTTGCAAATGTCACAGTAAAGTTCCATATTTAAAGTAGATCGGTTTTAAAAAATCTTTTTTTCATATCTGAGATCAAAGCCAACGTTTTATGCATTGTTAGATTTTGCGAAAGATTTATATACCAGTTCACTAACTAAAAGTTAGTAACGGTGAGTTGAAATGGACATCCTAGAAGTGATAGGAAACGGGAGCAGAAGGAAGATCCTGGAGCTACTATCCAAAAAGCCTTGCTACGTTAGTGAGATCTCTTACTGTCTAAAGATGGCACCAAAAGTCGTACTGGAACACCTAGAGAAGCTTGAAAATGCTGGAATAGTGAAAAGCTTGGAAGACGGAAAAAGGAGATATTACTACATAGCAAAGAATCTTCACATCGACATAACGATTTCTCCGCATCGTTTTGAGGTCAGAATCGCTGGCGAACATAATGGCGATCCGGCGGAAGCTCTAAGGAGGATAGAATCGAAATTTGAAACTTTGAATGAAAGCGAGGACTTCTACACAGCTTTGAAGACAGTGGAAGAAATAGACAGCTATTTCTCGGCGATGCACAACTTCGTATCAATCAAGTTAAACGAATTGATGGAGAGAATGATGGAAGAAGTCGAGAAAATAGCCAGTGACGACTTTGAGCGTCTAATTCTTATGGCGATTGCCAAAGGGCTGAGAAGAACTACCGAGATAGCAGAATTCTTCAGAATTCCTTACAGGGAAGTTGAGAGAATTCTGGAGTCTTTATGGCAGAGAGGGATTGTAAAGAGGGAGAGATTGAATGGTGAGGATGTTTGGGTTGTGGGGGTGAGATTATGAAGGAGGAGGAAATTGTTTTGAGAGTTGCGGAGGCCTTTTATAGAGATGTCGGCAGAGGAATTGCGAGAATAGATCCGGAAGTCATGGAAAAAATCGGATTACAGAGTGGCGATATTATAGAGATCATAGGAAAGGAAAGCGTTCCAGCCATAGTATGGCCAAGCTATCCCGAGGACAGGGGAAAGGGAGTAATAAGGATCGACGGAAATCTTAGAAGCAACGCGGGAGTTAGCATTGATGACAAAGTTAAGATAAGGAAAGTGAGCGCCAAACCTGCTGAGAGGATAACACTGGCACCAACTGAGCCTGTAAGACTCATGGGCGGAGAAAATTACTTGCTGAGGTTGCTTGAAGGCAGACCCGTTACAAGGGGTCAGAAGATCAGGGTTGAAATTTTTGGTCACACGCTAACTTTTGTAATCGTAGCCACAAGGCCAAGCGGAGTCGTCGTTGTGAACAGAAAAACGGAGTTGGAGCTCAAGGAGAAGCCGGCCGAGGAAGTGAAGAGAGCAGTTCCAAACGTGACGTATGAGGACATAGGAGGACTTAAGAGAGAGTTGAGGCTTGTTAGGGAAATGATAGAGCTTCCCTTGAAGCATCCTGAGATATTCCAGCGCCTTGGAATCGAGCCACCTAAAGGCGTTCTGCTATACGGTCCTCCAGGTACAGGAAAGACTTTAATTGCAAAGGCTGTCGCTAACGAGGTAGATGCTCATTTCATCAGCATAAGCGGGCCGGAAATAATGAGCAAGTACTACGGCGAATCCGAACAAAGGCTTAGGGAGATATTTGAAGAAGCTAAACAGAATGCTCCGAGTATAATATTCATTGACGAAATAGATTCAATAGCGCCTAAGAGGGAGGAAGTCACGGGAGAAGTTGAGAGGAGAGTTGTTGCTCAGCTCCTCGCACTGATGGACGGTCTGGAGTCAAGGGGACAAGTGATAGTCATAGCGGCAACTAACCGCCCAGATGCGATCGATCCTGCCTTAAGAAGACCTGGAAGGTTTGACAGGGAGATAGAAATCGGCGTTCCTGACAGGGATGGGAGAAAAGAGATTTTGGAGATACACACAAGAAAAATGCCGCTGGCTGAAGACGTAAATCTTGACGAGCTGGCAGATCTGACTTATGGTTTCGTTGGTGCTGACCTTGAAGCTCTCTGCAAAGAGGCCGCTATGCACGCTTTGAGGAGAGTTTTGCCCGAAATAGACATAGATAAGGAAATACCCTCAGAAGTGATAGAGAATCTCAAGGTGACTAGAGAGGACTTTATGGAAGCACTGAAAAACATAGAGCCATCTGCGATGAGAGAGGTTCTTGTGGAGGTTCCAAAGGTTAAATGGGAAGACATTGGAGGTCTCGAAAACGCCAAACAGGAGCTGAAAGAAGCGGTTGAATGGCCTTTAAAGTATCCCGAGCTTTTCAGGACTACAAACATCAAACCACCTAAGGGCATACTGCTGTACGGTCCTCCAGGCACTGGGAAGACATTGCTGGCAAAGGCTGTTGCGAATGAGAGCAATGCCAACTTCATAAGTGTCAAGGGACCAGAACTTCTAAGCAAGTGGGTGGGGGAGAGTGAAAAGCATGTAAGAGACATGTTCAGAAAAGCAAGACAGGTTGCACCTTGCATAATATTCTTCGATGAAATAGACAGCTTAGCTCCGAGAAGGGGAGGAGTGGGAGATTCTCATGTCACTGAAAGGGTTGTAAGTCAGCTTCTAACAGAACTAGATGGTCTCGAAGAGCTCAGAGACGTGGTAGTAATTGCGGCAACAAACAGGCCCGATCTAATCGATCCTGCCCTGCTAAGGCCGGGAAGGATAGAGAGACATGTATACATACCTCTCCCGGACAAAGAGGCAAGAAAGGAGATATTCAAGATCCATCTCCGCGGAAAGCCATTGGCTGAAGATGTAAAGATAGAGGAGCTTGCTGAAAGAACCGATGGTTATACGGGAGCAGATATAGAAGCTTTATGCAGAGAAGCCGGAATGCTGGCAATAAGGGAGGCAGTGAGCAGAGCAAAGGATGAAAAGGAGATAAAGGAAATTGCAAAGAATATAAAGATCGAGAAAAGACACTTTGAGGAAGCTTTAAAGAAGGTAAAGCCTAGCTTGACAAAGGAGGATTTGAGAAGGTATGAAAGTCTTATAAAGGATTTTCAAAAAATGTATGTGTGAGGTGATTGTGTATGGTTTGGAGGAGAAGGAAAAAGGAGGAAGATGAAGAGGACTACTGGGATTGGGACCCCTTCAGGGATTTTGATGAAATTATCAGAAAAATGATGAGGGACATAGAAAACGCTTTCAGATTTGGAGAAATGAAAGAATCGAGACCGATAATACGTGGATTTTCAATAAGAATCGGCCCAGATGGAAGGCCAGAGATCAGGGAATTCGGAACAAAGCCACTTATAAAGGAAATGGGAGTTGAAGAAAGGAAACCGCTGGTTGACGTAATAGAAACGGATAATGAGATCCAAGTAATTGCAGAAATGCCGGGAGTCAAAAAGGAGGACATAGAGCTAAAAGCTACAGAAAGATCTCTTGAAATTAAAGCTGAGGGAGAGACTAGGAAATACCACGAGGTGGTAAGTCTACCAGCTGATGTAGATCCGGATTCTGCAAAAGCCAGGTATAATAACGGAGTACTGGAAGTTATACTGCAGAAGAAGGCCGGAAGCGGCAAAAAGATAAAGATAGAATAATACTATTTTTATTTTTTATAATTAAAAAGAAATACTTGCTAAAAGGAAAAATCGATTGAATTTTTGCAATCTATCCCATTTTGTCATCGAATCTTGACAAAACCGGAGAAAATATCTGCCGTAATGTGCATGCTTCAGGAACTCTGATTTTTCCTTGCAGAGTATTTGGTAACTTTTCCAAGAACTTCGATCGCAGTTATTACATTCGGAAAAACTGGAAAACCGTTATTTTCGTATTCCATCCTTAGAGCGTGAACTTCATCTCTTGGCCCTTCTGCAACAAAGTATATCGGTTTTTTGAACTCCTTTAGTTTATCAAATTCCGGCATATAACCTTTCCAAATGGCACTGCACCAAACTGCGACAACAATTGAGTCAACATTCTCGTCTTCCAGCATAGCTTCCATAGATACATCGTACGGTTTCATTCCATAGTATTCCACCATAGGCCAAATATCGAGCGGATTGTTCACCTGGTGCCATTCAGGAGTAACTTCCCTGATCCTTTCTTTGGTATTTTCGCTAAGATCGGCTAGCTTTAATCCGGAGAAATAAACCGCATCTGCTGCCTGAACGCAGCCCGAACCTGTGTAGTGAATCACAGCAACTCTTTTGCCGGAAGGCAGCGGTTGCATTGCTAATGCCTTCGATACGTTTAGAAGTTCATCAAAGCTGAATACCCGAATTAAGTTAGCCTGCTTGCAAACTGCGCTAAATATTTCATCTCTACCTCCCAATGAGGCAGTATGGCTCATAGCGGCTTTTTTTCCGTACTCGCTCCTGCCGCTTTTGAAGATAACAATGGGTTTTTCTGATTTTTTGGCAACTTCAAAGAAAGCCCTTCCGTTTCTGAAACCTTCTACGTACATACCTATGACTTTCGTACCCTTATCGGAGATCAGATAGTTCAGGACTTCATGGTCTTGGACGTCTATTTTGTTTCCCATCCCAACTAGCTTGCTGAACCCGATTCCCGGATTATGAGAAGATATCATTTCCATCATTACTCCAAGGAAGAGACCAGTTTGTGCGACAATGCTTATGTTTCCCTTTTTTATCCGCCTCAGCGGTGCAAAACTGGTTATAAATCCGGTCTCTGTGTTCATTATTCCCGTCGTGTTTGGGCCGAAAATCAGAATTCCAGATCTTCTTGCGATATCTATCACTTTTCTTTCAATTTCGGCCCCTTTCTCACCTTCTTCACTGAATCCAGAACTAACAATTACAACTCCTCTAACCCCTTTTTTGGCACAGTCTTCCATGACTTCTGGCACAATTTTAGAAGGAACAGCAATTATTGCAACATCTATCTCATCAGGCACATCCCTCAC
>CAYXCK010000041.1:0-11391 GCA_964463575.1 uncultured archaeon | reverse complement strand
AGTCCCATAGCAGTAGTAAATGATCTCACCGTTTTCTAAAAGATACGCATCAGCAGAAACTTCAAGCGGGGAAGTCGAATTCCAGATCGACCACCGCCATGACCAGTCTGAAGTTGTCTCTATTCCCATTATCGAATCAACAAAAGCCCCCCAACTACCCCAAGTTACGTTCACGCTGAAAGCAATCTCGGCTTCTTCAAACTGGTATTTTGAAGCTTCATAAAGAGCTGCCAGTGCTGATACGCTGCTGAATTCCTTCCCATCCATGTTTATTTTTCCCGGTGCAAGCGTAACGTTGAACTCTATAGTTCCAGTCGAGTTAAAGCAGTAAACGTAACCACTGTCAGCCCCGATGAAGAGTTTTCCATCAGCTATGAAAGGTGAGGACATTATGTTGTAAAATTTGCCCCCAGGGGGCTTCAGCCTGTAATGCCAGAGTTCCTTGCCATCTCTAACGGCGTATATTGTTCCGTTTGGGACATTCGTTGCAAAGTAAACAACGCCATTTGCAAAGGCCGGCGAGGAATCTATTTTTCCATTTGCCTCGAAATTCCATTCAATCTCAAGCGTAGTTTTATTTATTGCGTAGAGTTTTCTATCCTTCGATCCTATGTAAATGCGGTCTCCTATCGCTGCACTGGAAAGGGATCCGTTAAATTTGATTTTTTCGATAACTTCCCTTTTCGTAACGTTTACAAAGTAAAGGCTTTTTTCAGTCGCAAAGATCAGAAGATCGTTGTAAAGCGTGGGGGTATTCGTTATCTTGGAGTCAACGCTTATATTGAAGATTTCTTGGAGATTTTCGTTTACGCAGAAAATTGCATTTCCGCTCTTGTTTCCTGCAAAGCATATAATACCACCGTCTGCAACCGGAGAGGTGTACGGATTTATTTCTCCACCTGTAGTGAATTTTCCTAAAATACCGCCGTTGAGTGATAGTTTCCAGAGAGTTCCATTCGAATGTGTCAGGACATAAATACTTCCGTTGTAAACGATAGGAGAAGAGGCTATTCCATACCAAGATTCCTGTTCATCGAGAAGAATTTCTTTAACTTCTTCAGAAGTTAGGTTCACTATGTACAGATAACCCAGATAACCATTTCTTCCCTGTTTCATGCCTCCGACTATAACCTTGTCCCCATAAACGAATGGCGTTGATGCCCCTTGGATATTGCTGAAATTCTTCAAAATTTCTCCGTTATTCGCGTTCAAAACATACAGGCCTGGCTTCCATTCCGTCCAGCCATACCAGTTAGTTACAAAGATTTTTCCATCGCTATATACGGGTTGCGCCCCAACGAGTCCGCTTATATATGTCTTCCATTCCAGCTTTGGGATTATCTGTCCACTGATTTCAGATGAGAAGTTTCCCGAATGAGACAAATCTCCCTGGAAGGTGTTTGCGGTTGCCAGAGCTGTCAGCAACAAGAGCATCTGCACTGCTATAGGAACTTTCATGTGAGCAAGCTCAACACTATGAATAAAAAATTTTTGGTTTGAAATCAAGATTTTTTTATTTCTAGAGTAAAGTTTATTTGACTCATGCTTCATGTTACTTGTGAAATTTGCAAAAATCTCTGCGCTGCTGCTCGCATGCGCGGTCTCACTGATCCTCGGCATATCTTTCGGCCCAGC
Organism: uncultured archaeon; assembly: GCA_964463575.1. Classification (GTDB taxonomy): domain Archaea; phylum Halobacteriota; class Archaeoglobi; order Archaeoglobales; family Archaeoglobaceae; genus WYZ-LMO2. The sequence goes on along the minus strand of CAYXCK010000041.1, from coordinate 9,756 downwards.
GGGATTTATCGACTTTAAGGATCCCTTAATGCAAACTGTTGTCCTCGACTACAGGCTACCGAGAGTTCTTCTAGCAATGCTGGTCGGGGCGTCACTGGCATCTGCTGGATGCGCGATGCAGGCATTCTTCCGCAATCCTCTTGCCGACCCCTATATTCTGGGCGTTTCCAGCGCAGCCAGTGTTGGTGCTGCGCTTGTTATCTCTTTAGGAATCGGAAGCTCGTGGAACATTGTAATTTCAGCTTTCATAACCTCATTGATCGTCTCATTCACAGTCTACAAACTCAGCAGGCACGGAGAAAGCTATGCAGTACTTCTGGCCGGAATTGCAGTTTCTTCATTTCTTTCCGGGCTTACTGCAATAATTATATACTTCTCGCAACAAAGCGCTCATGAAATCATCTTTTGGATAATGGGGAGTTTTTCAAGAGCCGTATGGCAGAAGATATGGCTTATAATAATCCCATTTTTCATAGGAATTATCTATCTGCTGCTCAATTCCTGGAACCTAAATGCAATCCTGCTAGGAGAAGAGCATGCAAGATCGGTTGGAATAAATGTTGAGAGATTCAGAAAGGAGCTTATTGCCGTAACATCGCTTTTAACATCTGCAACCGTTGCCGTCTGCGGGATTATAGGTTTTGTTGGAATAATCGTACCGCACACCATGAGGTTGATTTTCGGCGAAGCCCATCAAAGACTGCTGCCCTCCGCGATTCTGTTCGGCGCCACATTGATGCCTCTGGTAGATCTGCTTGCAAGAACATGCACAAGCGGGGAAATTCCTGTCGGGGCCATGACTGCGATCCTCGGTTCACCCTTCTTCCTCTACATACTGAAACGCGGGCTATGAGGCTTGAAGTGAGGGATGTTGGAGTCGAACTGAAGAGCAGGGAGATACTGAAAAACGTTACGCTCAAACTCGAAGAGGGGGAGATTCTGTCCATTCTAGGCCCGAATGGAAGCGGAAAATCAACCTTGCTGAGGACTATTTTCGGAATTCTAAAACCTCTAAAAGGCGTTGTTCTATTCGACGGAAAAAGACTCGAATTCGATGATATTGCAAAAATCGCAGCATATCTTCCACAAGATATGCCGCAGACGAGGTTGAGGGTTATAGACATCGTCTTGCTCGGCAGAACACCGCATCTTAGCGGGATAAGAAGGGCTAAAAGAGAGGATTACGAAATAGCTCTAAATGCACTGAATGAGGTGGGACTTCGGGGATTTGAGGAAAGAATATTCGATGAGCTGAGCGGCGGAGAAAAACAGAAGGTGATGCTAGCAAGGCTTTTTGCGCAGGAACCTAAAGTAATGCTCCTAGATGAGCCAACTGCACATCTGGATCTTTCATCCCAGATAGAGGTAATGAGGTTGATCAAGCGGCGAGTTGAAAACAGCTGCTCAGCAATAATAGCCATGCACGACATAAACCTAGCGGCAACGTTTTCCGACAAGATTTTGATGCTCAAAAACGGAGAAGTACATCGCGCGGGAAGGGGCGAAGATGTCATAACTCCGGAATCTGTCAGGGAAGTTTACGGCGTTGAAGTGGCTGTCAGGAAGATTGGAAAATCAGTTATAGTGATTCCGGTCGCAAAGAGTTCAAAAAACGGTATTCGCGTTCATGTCATCTGCGGTGGCGGGAGCGGGGCAGAAATAATACAGACGCTCGTGGAAGCCGGATACAGAGTTTCCACCGGAGTTCTCAATGTCCTAGACAGCGATTGGGAAATTGCAACCGAGCTTGGATGCGAAGTAGTTTCAGAGGCTCCCTTCAGCGATATAAGCGATGAAAACCATGAAAAAAACCTGAAAATGGTCGAAGAAGCTGACTTTGTCATTCTGGCAAATCTAAGCATTGGAAGGGGGAACTTGAAAAACCTAATTGCTGCAAATCTGGCAGCAAGGCTCGGAAAGCTGATTGTAGTCGAGAGAAGTGAAATTAAGAATAGGAATTTCGCAGGAGAGATGGCCGAAAAAATCTATTCGGAAATCAGTTCAAAGTCTCTAATTGTAAAAAACGAAAGCGAGATCCTGAATGCAATCCGAGATCTTGCCAGCAAGCTACCCAAAGGACGAGCTTTCAGCTGTAAATCGATGCGGGGGGAGGGATTCGAACCCTCGAACCCCTACGGGAGTGGACCCTGAATCCACCGCCTTTGTCCACTCGGCAACCCCCGCTACAAGCAAAGTGTATCTTAAGGTTATCAGCTTTTCGCTTGTTAAAGTCCAAATTGCTTCAAGATGAAGATGTTCCAGATTCAAAAGTATACCTAACCAAATGTTAGAAAAAGATTTGAAAACTGCTTGGGCAATTTATTTAAATATTGATCAAAAATTTTGTTTGATGAAAAGAAAGGGTTCGAGATTTGAAAGAGAATTAATTGAAGAACTGTGGGAAAATGGTTTTGCGGCCGTCAGGGTAGCTGGTAGCGGGGCTTCACATTTTCCGTGCCCAGACATTGTTGCAGGAGATGGATCTACTTTCTTCGCGTTCGAGGTAAAAATGAGAAAGAATCTGCCACTCTATTTATCCTCCGAAGAAATAAAAAAGCTCCAAGAATTTTCAAAAGCTTTTGGAGCAAGCGGATACATAGCGCTAAAACTTCCAAGGGAAAAGTGGAAGTTTTTCAGAATTGAAGATCTAAAAAAGACATCCAAGGGGTTCAGAATCGATGAAGACGTTTACGCGATGGGAAAAGATTTCCATGACCTTAAGGGAATTATTCAGACCCGTCTACCCTATCACGATCAGAAGGGTTTCTATGACAGCCGCAACAAATAGCATTGGAACCACAATTTTGAAGAATTTTGCAACCGAGATCTTTAGTTTCTTTCCCAGACCCTTTCTATCCTTTACGAGCGAGATTCCGAGCTGCACACCGTAACTGCAGGCGAGTATCACTGCCGGTATTTCCAGTATTCCATGGGGAAGAAGCAAAAAAACAAATTTCAAAATTCCCATTTCTTCACCCAGAAATTTCGCAAAGAATCCGATTATAAGCCCGTTTAAGAAAATGAAGAGGACAGGTACTATTCCGAAAAATACTCCCAGAATCATGGCAAAAAACGACTTTATCGAATTGTTTAAGAATATTATAAGGAATATTTCCATTGGAGAGATACCTCTGGAAACAAATGTCCTGAAAAATTCCCTCAGGTTTTCCATTTCCTTCTTTGCCACATCAGGATATGCTTCCGCGAAACAGTATCCCAAGTAGCAGGAACCAAGAAAAAGGATTGAAAGAAGTGCAAAGATCAGCTTTAACATAAAGCATTTTTTGCTCTCAAGGTTAAAAACTTTTTTAATCTGTGATCTATTTGAGACATGTTCAGATTGATCCTTCTGATTGCAATAGCAATGCTCCTGTTCGGCATATACAATTCATTTTCTCTTCCGGCGAAAATAGAGAGCTACAGAATAGTTTTTCTTCATGTTCCCTCCGCAATCGCCTCATACCTCGCCTTTACAGTTTCCTTCATCTATTCAATATCCTTCCTCAGGGGCGGCAGTCTGAAGAGCGATGAAATTGCAAGCAGATCGGCAAAGTTCGGATTCATTATGGCAATGGTTGCATTCATAAGCGGGGCGATATGGGCCAAAGAAACTTGGGGAGCCTATTTTACATGGTACGAGATCAGGGAAGTCATTGTCCTGCTTATGCTCTTCATATATGCCGTCTATTTCTCATTAAGAAACCTCGTTGAAGAAAAGGCAAGAATTTCCGCGATTTACCTCATAATCGCTTATATCACTGTTCCCCTCAGCTACATTTCCGGGTTTTTCTCTCCACTCCATCCCAGGCCATTCGAGGCTGAATTCTCACCCGAATGGAGGCTGAATTTGATTTTAATGATTATATCCTTCGTCCTAATCTACGCATCCTACATGCTCAAAGAAACTAGGGAGGATAAACCAAAAAGCTCATAAAACTTAAAAACATCTTTTCTTAAGGGCTCGTGGCCTAGCACGGATATGGCGGCAGCCTCCTAAGCTGCAGGTCGCGGGTTCAAATCCCGCCGAGCCCGCTAAAAAAATTTTATTTTATGCTCACAGTCCCAGCAAATTTAAGTTCATATCTAAATCCTGAAGCAATTAGAAAGCCAGACGAAATAAGGAGAGAGGTTGAAATTACAGAAAAGAAATTTTATTACTTAAGGAAAATTTTATTTATATTGCTCCTTTTCTTTCAACATGAAAATAATTCAGAGCGTCATCGAAGAAGCCGAAGAGGGGGACAAACTGCTGATAACTTTCCCGGATCTTTACAGCTTCTACACAGTTTGCTCATGGCTTAACCAGAACTTTGGAGACTTTTTTTGGATACTATGGACAGATGCAGCGGTTGAGAGGATAAATCATCTCGGAAAAAAATACGATTTCCCAAAGCATGGAGAGGCCGTTTTGATCGCATCGGAAAAGGACTGCTTTCCCCTAAAAATACTGGAAAAGCTTAAAATTGAAGAAATAAACAGACTGAAAAGCTTTTTACCTGAAAACAGACTGATTCTTTCCTTTGGAATGAATTTCCTCTTATTCTACGGAATAGATACATCAAAGGCGATAGAGTCGCTTATAGAGATCGACAGAGGAATTCTCATCAACGCTGTCATCGGAAAAATCCCCGAAGGCCTAGCAGCCTTTCACGACGTTCAGATAGATATAATAAAGAGTGAAGACTCCTTTATCGCGTACCACAATTATGTTGCCAAGCTCACATTTTCGATGAAGGGGGGTGTCACGATCGTTAGCGACAGCCTCGAAATGCGTTGAACTTTTTAATTCTGAGATGATTCTAAAAATGTGGACTTACTCCAGCAGATAAAACAGCTCGAGGAGGAAATAAAAAGGACGCCATACAACAAGGCAACCGAACATCACGTCGGAAGACTGAAAGCGAAGCTTGCAAGGCTAAAGGAGGAGCTTGAAAAGGAGAGAAGAAAAAGTGCACGACAGACGATTTCCATAAAAAAAGAGGGAGATGCAACCGTTACCCTAGTAGGCTTTCCATCTGTCGGGAAATCTAGCCTTCTAAACGCTTTAACAAATGCAAAAAGCGAGGTTGGCGATTACGATTTCACGACAAAGAAGCCGGTTCCCGGAATAATGGAATACAAACATGCAACTATACAGATCATCGACATGCCGGGAATCGTTGAAGGTGCAGCTAGCGGAAAAGGAAGGGGAAAAGAAGTTCTCTCAGCCGTTAGAATTGCCGATCTCATAGTTATAGTTGCAGACGTTTTCAAACTGGATTCAATAGAGATTGTAAAAAGGGAACTCTATGAAGCGGGGATAAGGCTCGACCAGAGACCGCCGGATGTTGTGATAAGGAAAAAGGACCGGGGAGGGGTAAAGATAAGTTCAACTGTACCTCTAAGCCTCGATGAGAGGACGATTGCCGAAATTCTGAAGGAATACAAGATTCACAATGCAGACGTGCTCATAAGAGAGAACATAACGATGGAAAGGCTGATCGACGCCCTAAACGGAAACTGCGTTTACATTCCCTCGATAACCGTGGTGAACAAGATGGATATCATGGATGTTGACGTTAACGCAATAAAGGTCTCCGCAACAAAAGGGATAAACCTAGATCTGCTCAAGGAGGAAATTTACAGAAAACTGAAGTTCATAAAGGTTTATCTAAAACCGCCCGGTGAAAAAATGAGCGAAAAACCAATGATTCTGAGAGAGGGGGCAAGAATCGAGGACGTGTGCAGGAAGATACACAACGACTTCGTTGAAAAATTCAAGTATGCAAGGGTCTGGGGAAGATCTGTAAAGCATGAGGGGCAAAGGGTCGGACTGGACCACGTGCTGAGCGACGGAGATGTGGTATCGATCTACACATAGCAAATTTTCAATGGAATTGAACAGTTTTGGAGAAGCCGGTAAAAGTTATATTGTCCAAAGCAATTCTTTGGAGATGGTGGTATTATGAGAAAGATAGATGAGAGGGAATTCCTTCAGGTAATAAACAGCGACAAACTGGTCGTCGTGGATTTCTATGCAGACTGGTGTATGCCCTGCAGGTTCCTCAGCCCTCTGCTGGAAAAGCTATCAAAGGAATACAAAGACGTTGAATTCTACAAGATAAACGTTGACGAGAATCAGGAACTGGCCTTTGAATACGGAATTTCAAGCATACCTACAGTGCTTTTCTTCAGAAGGGGGAGAATAGTAGGCGGATTTGTTGGGGCTATGCCGGAAAACATGATAAGGGAGGAGCTGGAGAGAGCACTTGGGATATGATTTCGGTTAGCCACTCCTTTAAAGGTGAAGCTTCCAGCGTTAAGGCTTCAATCTTCTTTTATTATGGTTCAAAAGCCAATTTCTATGCCTCTGACAAAGCATTGGTATGTTAATCCTTTCCCTCATTTGGCAAATCTTAAGCTTTCCTCCCTGAAGAGATTTTTCGATTATAAAAGAGATGATGAGGGATCTTCTTGATCGCAGTATTAGGCTGCAAGGGTTGCGGAACATGCAGCAGGGTCTGTCCCGTTCCAAATGCGATAGTGAGAAATGGAGGAAAGGTTTTAAGGATAAATGAGGAGGTGTGCAAGAAATGCTACGACTGCGTGAGAGCATGTCCATACGGGGCATTGATAGTGATGGACTGAAAGCGATGGAATTGGTAAAAAAATACAGCGAAAAAGGGATAATTCCCAAGGAGGAACTGGATGAGGAAACGATGATCATACTCGAAGATTTAAAACTTGCCCTGCCAATTAAATCCGAAAAAGATTCCCTTGCCTGGATTTCAAGGCAGTTCGGGGAGGACATGGAGATACCGTACATTGTGAGATTTTTCTTCAGATTCATGGACTGGAAAAAGGCAATAATAGAATATTTCAGAGAAATAGGCGAGGAAAAGGCCGAAGAATTCGTGGAAATATTTGAGGAAATAAGGGACAGGGCAAAGAACTTGCTAATCTGCGCAGAGGACCTTGTTGACATAGCCATGAAGCACGGAAAAGAGCCGGGAGCTTTGATTTCCGAGCTAAAGGGTTCGGGGCTGATAAGTCCAACCGTTGGGTGTGGGGCCTTCGGAAAAGCAAGAGCGCCGCTCTACGAGCTCAACAAGTTCTTTGTGATCGTCTCGCAAAGTTCTTAATATTCGAGGATTAATGTAGCTGTGCTGATCGCAGTTTCCGTTTACGGTGAGGACAGGATAGGAATAGTGCATGCCGTTTCAAAGGCTCTTGCCAGCTGCAATGCAAACATAGTAGACATAGAGCAGACCGTTCTGCAGGGAATTTTTGCAATGTTCATAGTTGCTGAAGCGGAAAACATTGAATGCGTTGAAAAGAACCTGAAAGAAGTTGAAAGATCCCTGAATCTGAAAATAAGCCTCAATCCCTTTGAAAGGAAGGAAGGGAAAAAGAAAAATCTTTTTGTCGTAAGCGTAATAGGAAAGGACAGAGTCGGGATAGTCAGGGATATTACCGCGATTTTCCTCAAACACGGAATAAACATTGAAAGGACAAGCCTTATGGCAAGGGATAAGCTCATAATGATAGAATTCGTCGTTGATATCGGCGATTCCGATCTGCAGAGCCTTAGAAAGGAACTGCTGAAGGAGGGAGAAAAGCTCGGTCTCGATATCGTCGTTCAGGATTACGAAACGGCAATGAAAGAGAAAAGGCTTGTCGTCTTCGATCTGGATTCAACCCTCATTGAGACTGAGATAATCGATGAGCTTGCCAAAGAGGCGGGGGTGGAGAAAGAAGTGCAGGAATTAACGAGAAAAGCTATGAACGGCGAGTTCAGCTTCAGAGAGGCTCTAGAACAGAGAATTAAGCTGCTAGAAGGTCTTCCGGTTGAAGTCCTCGAAAAGATATATTCTAGGATTGAGTTCACCGAAGGGGCCAGGGAGCTGATTTCCGCGCTTAAGAGGGCAGGATACAAGGTTGCCCTGGTAAGCGGGAGCTTTACGTATTTCACGAACAGAATAAAGGAGGAGCTTGGACTCGACTACGCCTTTGGCAACGAGCTTGAAATAGTCGATGGAAAGCTCACTGGCAGGATAAAGGGGAGGATAATAGATGCACAGGAAAAGGCTAAAATAATAGAGGAGATAGCCAAGAAGGAAGGAATAAGCATGGACAAAATAGTTGCGGTGGGCGATGGGGCAAATGATAAGATAATGATCGAAAAAGCCGGGCTTGGAATTGCCTTTAACGCAAAACAGATTCTTAAGGAAATAGCAGATGGAAGTATTTCCAAGGAAAATCTGATAGGACTTGCAGGAATCCTGAAGCTACCTTCAGAATTCAGGAGAAGGCTCGAATGAGGCTAAACTTCGTTCTTGCTGTTTACATAACGACACTCCTTGTTAAAATTTTTGCCTATCTACTTTCTGGGCTTCTAGTAATTCTTGCAGATGTGATGCATTCGCTTACAGACATAGCACTCCTGTTAATTCTAATAGCAGCCTCGCACGTATCTAGAAAGGATGCAGATGAAAGTCATCCATTTGGCCACGGTTTGGTAAAGAATCTCGCCTCCCTAGTTGTGTCTGTGACCTTCATAACGCTGATTTCCTTCGAGCTAGCAAAAGAGGGGATAGAGAGGATTTTCAACCCCGCAAGCTACGAAAATGTTGAAACAGCCCTTTTTGCAGAGCTTTTGGTTCTAATTCTACTCCTCCTCGCCCTACCGATTTTGAGAAAAGAGGGCGGGATCCTGAACAGAACGGCGCTTATGGAAACCGTTAACGATTCCCTTTCAACTCTCGCGGCGATAGTAGGAATAACGGCAGTTATGGCTGGTTACAAAGCTTTTGACGGTATATCCGCAATTTTCGTCGCAACTTTGATAGCATTCAACTCTTTCAGGCTGTTTAAGGAAAATGCAACATTCCTTCTCGGCCTTTCGCCACCTTCGGAATTCTATTCGAAAATTGAAAAATCCGTAATGGAAGTCAGGGGAGTTGATGGTGTGCACAACTTGCTGGCGGTTTATACTGCAGAGAACGAGATACATCTTGACTTGCATGTCACAATAGACGGGAAAATGAGGGTTGAAGATGCGGAAAAGATTTCCGGTGAAATTGCAAGAAAGCTCAGATCGGAATTTCCCGAAATAAAACACGTTTCCATTCATTTCTGCCCATATTTGAAAAAGAAGTGAATTGAAGAAATAATCAATCTGGATTTAGGCCGATGTTCAAAGATTCACCGAGCATGAAATTAGTTCCGCTAAAGCCAAGATTGACATACCTCTCTTCACCTCTATTTATCGAATTGAATTCCCACCAGTTAAACATTTCCGCTCGAGCCGTTGCTACTATAGTCGCCGCTGAAGGCTACAGATAATTCTTTGGGGCCTGATCCAGCACAGTCACATTCCTCGCATTTTCATGGGCCCTAACCTTTATTGTTGCATTCATTCCGTAAAGCGAAATTTCGGCGGAAACTTTTAGCCTCTTCGAGATTCTCGCATTGGGTCCAAATTCCGAGCTGTTGTCTTTGAAAATGATCATAGCTGCGATAATCGAACTGCTATCCACACACTTTCCAGCAACATTGATGTTTTCGCTAAAGTATCCGCCGCTGTTTGCATTTAGGCTTCCCAGATATCTTGCAAGCTGGAGCTTTTACTCCAGTTGTTTCCAGCAAAATTGTTACCATTTGTTGAATTCCTGACTAGCTGACCTCCTCTCCGCCCTAAAGGGCGAGGGGCCCACATCTATTCGGGATTACATCTTTCATCTGCGGGGCAGTCGGGGCAGTTAGAGATCTCCCCAT
>CAYXCK010000040.1:0-11391 GCA_964463575.1 uncultured archaeon | reverse complement strand
GGATCAAATGGATGCAGAAGAGGCAAAACAGCTTGGTATAGTTGACATAGTAGTCCCAAAAGACCAGCTGGAAATAGCTGGAGTAGAGTTCGTTAATAAGATTGCAAGACTTGCTCCGCTTTCTGTAAGGGCTATAAAGGAGACCGCAAGAGCTTACAGAAATGTCTTTGGATTTGCAATCGAGAAGAGTTTGCACGAAATAATTGAACTGATTCCAACCCAAGACTTTGCTGAAGGCATGAAGGCCTTTGTGCAGAGAAGGAGACCATCCTGGTCGGGGAAATGATTCAGAAATCTGATCAAAATTAATTTTTATTTTTTAACAGAGCGCATAACTAAGAAATATCGCAGGAAAAACGGGCCGGGAGGGATTTGAACCCCCGACTGCGGGATTAAGAGTCCCGCGCTCTACCTGGCTAAGCTACCGGCCCATTCAGATTTTTATCAATCATTTTCTGCAGTTTTCGTTGCTCGCAGTTTACCTCGAAATCAACGTACTGTTCTGAGTATTTAAACTTTGCCCGAAGATCTATCCAAGAGTTCAAGGAGTTCCGTAAACTCCTTTTTAAGTCTTGACTTCTTATAGCCATGATCTATGAAATCCCAAGGTAATGGTTCTTCTAAGTCGAAGCTTTCTAGAAAGCGGGAAAAATTTCTGTAGCTGCTTCCAAAAAATAAATCCGAAACTTTCTCATCACCACGGGCTAAAATTGTCTGAATTACGAACTCCTTCAAATTCGGTGGATAGAACTCGATTCCATGCTTCTCTGACTCCTCTTCTATGATCGAAATCTTCCTGTTCAGTTCTCCAATTTCTGCAAAGGGCAGCCATTGAAGTGGTGTGTGCGGCTTCGGAACAAGAGGATTCACAGATATCTCTACCCTCGGAATGAATCTCTTCAAATAAGCCGCGTCTTCCACAATTTTTCTAACATCATCTTCATTTTCCCCGGGAATTCCGATTATGTAGTAAAGTTTTAGCTTTTCAAAGGCTTTTGCCGAAATTTCTGCAGCCATCTTGACGTCTTCGAAGCTTATTTCCTTTTTCAAAAAATCTGAAAGAAGGGGAGAAGCAGTTTCCGGGGCAAGGGTTAATGTCCTAACACCTGCAGCTTTCAAGATTTCAACAAGCTCCTCATCAACGGCATCCGCCCTGATAGAAGAAGGAGAGACTTCAAATCCTTTTTCAACCAGTTTTTGGACTATTTCTTTAAAATGCGGGTGATCGGTTGGAGATGGGGCGATGATTGCAACCTTTCTTGAATTTCTTATTTCTGGCAAATCTTCTATTTTTCTCCAGCGCGGAGGGGAATATATCTGCCTCACAAGGCAAAAGCTGCATCTCCTTATGCAACCTCTTCCAATTTCAAGCAAAAAACTCCTACCGTAAGCCCCCTCTCCAATTATCTCCTCTTCAATATGCCTTCCAAGCCTGCAAAAAACCCTTTTAACCCTCTCCTCATATCCCGTGAAGATTCCCTCAATTCCCTTCAAATCCTCAACTTCTTTCGCACTGACTATTTCTTCGATTCTCTCATCTGCCTCTCCTATGAAAAAGGCATCGAAAAACCTCATAAGGGGTCTGGGATTCTCCATTACACACGGACCTCCTGCTATTTTGAGCCCTCTAAAACCGCTCTTCCTTATAATCTCGACTGCCTTGAAGTAGTCAGTCTCGTACTGCAAGCTAAAAAGGGCCAAATCGAAATCAGAAAGCTTGCTACCGTTTTCAACGCTCCTCATTCCATCGAAAACATCTGAATAGAACCTTTCGCAGTGAGCAAATTCGTTTATCTTTGCATAGATCAGCTGAAGCCCAACATTGGAAATTCCTCCAACGTATCTGTTCGGATAAACTAACGCAACTTTCTTCTCTCCTTTTCTAAACTTTTTCTGGAAAGGATTGAACTCCACAAAACTAATATGGGGGCCTGAATATTAGCCTCATGGAGACTTGCTGTCCAGTTTGTGGCTCGAAAATGGAAATCTTGAGAGAAGAAAAGGGAAAGTTCAAAAGGAGATATTCCGAATTTGACATGCATATCCTGGTTTTACTCTGCCCGAAATGCGGAAAGGAAGGAGTATTGCGAATTGTTCCCGATCTCAACATGGAGAACTTCGAATATCCGGTATGAAGGTTGAATTCGACGAAAACATTGCTGAAGACTTCGTGATCTGCTGGGGTTTAACTGTAAGGTTGCCGAAATACGCTCTCTTCGGCAGCACAAGGGAGGAAAGAAGGAAAACGCTGGAAAAAAAGATACAGGAAATTTTGAAGGAAATACCGCTAAGCTTTGAAAGGGCAAAAGTAAGACTCGCGTCGGCCTGGGTGAGATATTACGTATTCGAGCTAGATCTAGATGGAAGAAAATTCGCACTGAACATTCTCTCCCCGAATTCAAGCATAAAGAGCTTCAAAAAAATCGAATTTCCCGAAAAAAATGTTGCAAAACCCATTTATTTATCCGACGAATTCATGCTGCAAGAATGGATCGATGGCATTCCGCTTTCGGAGTTCAGAGAAGGCTTTATCATGAAAGAGGATCCAAGGATCGGGAAGTGCATAAAGCTGACTGCAAAACTTCTCTACGAACTTTTCAAGATCGGTTACATCTACAATCCCTGGGAAGATTACGAGGCCGTTTTAAGGGGAGATGAAATAATACTGCTTGATCTGACCAGATTTGAGAGGGGCAAGCTGGGAAGAAGGGATTTTGTCAAGCAGTACTACGGCGCTCCATTCTTCTCGCCCGATTTGATAGTTGAAAATGAGAGGAACAGGATTTTCTGGAGGGGGACAAGCGATAGGGATTACTTCGGGGTTAGCAGGGAAGAATACGAGGAACTCTTTCTTGAGGGAATTTCATTGGCCTGCAACAGCTTTGAGGAATTTCTGGATGTTTCTCAAATCGATGAAGAGAGAGCAAGTTCGATCTGGAGAAAAAGATATTAGAGTCTTGGGAGAACTTTTTCTATGAACATCATTGAAGTCGCGGAAAATCTTTACCTCATCGATCTTCCCCTAAATCTCGAGGGATTCAGGAAGTTCATAAGCAGCTGGGTTGTTAAGAATGGAGACAGGGCTTTACTCATTGACGTCGGCCCGAGATCTGCAATTCCAAAGCTTATCGAGGCTCTCAGCTTTCTTAAGGTGAGAGAAGTTGAATTTGTTCTGCTGACGCACATACACCTCGATCACGCTGGTGGAATTGCAGAATTCCTCGTGAAACATCCGGAGGCAAAGGTTGTGGTACATGAATCGGGCAAGAAGCATCTGATCAATCCAGAAAGACTCTGGAAAGCTTCTCTTGAAGCGCTAGGAAGCGTGGCAGAAGCATACGGAAAGCCAAATGGAATAGAGAGCAGCAGCATTCACGAGGATGAAGTTGAATTTGCGGGAAAGAAAGTGGAGATCATTAAAACACCGGGGCATGCGCCGCATCATCAAAGCTACGTTTATGGTGATTTTCTCTTCGTTGGAGAGACTTTCGGCGTTCACATGCCCCTTAAAAGCGACTACTATCTGCGCCCTGCAACGCCGCCGAGGTTTGAATATGAAATTGCAGTCGATTCGATTGAAAAGCTAATTTCCCTCGGAAGCAAAAAGCTCTGTTTCGGGCATTTTGGATTCAAGAGGGATAGTCTAGAAATAGCGGACAGAGCTCTAAAGCAGCTAAAGCTCTGGGTGTCAACAATATACGATATAATGTGCAGAAAGGATATAAGAGATGAGAAAGAGATCTCAAAGCTTGCAAGGAAAGAGCTTATGGAGAAGGATTCAAAGTTCTCAAACTACAAGCTTTTGAATGAGGATATAAAGAAGAGAGAGGATTTCTTCATAAACAACACGCTGAAGGGGATACAGCAATACGTTGCAGAGAAATACTGCCTCTGAGGTGTCCGTTTGGAAGCAAGGGACTGGGCGCAGTTCTTTCTTGAGATAAGAAAGAATCTGATAAAGTTATTCGCAATACTGGCAATAGCTACTTTCTCCTTCTTTCCCTTTTCCCCGATCCTTGTATCTTTTGTCGTAGAGGAGATGTTTCCATACCAGAATCCAAATCCGGATGAGGCAAAAAGACTTGCAGAGCAGATAATGGAAATAGCAAACAGAATAAGCGAGAACGCAAACAACACGACTTTTGTCAGAGAGGAAATGAAGAAGATTTCAAGATTATCCGCTTCTTACATTGGACCGGTTGTTATTACCCCTCTCGAAGCTCTTGTTTTAAGCCTGAAGCTGTCGCTTGCTGTCGGAATAGCGGCTGTTGTTCCCTATCTTATTCTCATCCTTTCAAAAGTCTTAAGAATAAGGGGATGGCTCAGAGTTTCCGCAAAACCATATGCGGTAGCTTCAATCGCGCTTTTCATCCTCGGCTGCATTTACGGGTTCATTATTGTCAAGCTAATTATCAGATTCCTTCATAGCATAACGATATCCTACGGCGTAACACCGCTTTATTCGCTTTCCGAATTTGTAACCTTTGTTCTCCTCATGATCTTACTTTTCGGCCTTTTTTTCGAGATCCCGGTTGTAATGTTTTTCCTTGCAAAGAACAAGGTTGTCAGCTACAAAAACCTTAAAAAATACAGGAGGCATGCTTACGTCCTCTTTTTCGTGATCGCAGCAATAGCAACGCCAACGGTGGATATATTCACGCAAACAATGCTTGCGCTTCCAATGTGCGTGCTTTTCGAATTTGGCATGGTTATAGTAAAGTTTGCAAAATGAACCAGCACGGATTTTCCATTTGATTTAATCTTTTCTCATTCTCTGCAAATTGCAGCTTTCGATCATAAATTCAGCAAAGAAATTTCTAATCCGACATCTTTTTAATCTTTCAAGAAGAGAGAACTCATGCGTAGAGAGAAGCTCAGCTTCTCAGCCCTCGCAGTATTTTCATCGGTTATGCTGACAAACAGATTTCTTGCACTTTTCGAAATAACAGACTACGTCATTCTCTTCTATTCGGCGCTACTAACAGCTTCCATCTGTGCGCTTCTGATCAAAGAATAGTTTTGGAGATCCTTTTGAACTTCTTTTCCCATTCCGAAAGCTCATCGAGTATCTTTTTTATTCTCTCTGCACCTTCATTAACAAAAAAGCATGCCTTCTCGGTTCCGACCTCATCCTTAATTTCTAGCGCGCCAAATATTATCGCAAGTGGATTCCTAAGCTTGTCGGCTAAGAACTGGAAATGGGCCAGAATTTCTTTCAAAGCCAGAATTATCTCTTCTCTCCTCTTTCTGAACTCAAGGTTTTCGCAAGCCAGTCTAATTACCTGGAAAAGATCCTGAAATATCTGAAGAATTTCCTCATCGCATCTTTTAAGGAAAACGTATATCGCAGAATTGTGCAGTATAGGCGAGGAGACCAGCAATTCCTTTTCGACAAAGCTAAAAGATTTTGGCTGGTATTTCAGAAATTCGCAGCTCAAAACTTCTTTGTCCTCAACCTTATAGTACTCAGCGCCCTCATCTATCACAACAACTGCCCTGCATATGTCCAGCTGGATGAGCTCCTCGCAGACAAACTGAAAGATCTTCTCCCTTGAATCAAAAAGCCATATGTAGCTTGCGATCGAAAAAGCAGTAAATAATAGATCGTTCATGCTTTCAACCTTTTAAGTCTTTCTAGCACTTCGGAAAGCTCTTTTTCAAGCTCATTAACCTCAAATTTCTGCCCCTTTAAATCTCTCAGCAAATCCACCTGCTCTTCCTCTCTCTTCTCTACCTCCTTTGCCAGATCTTCCAGAAGTTTGTCCGAATCCTCAAATTCTATCTTCTCCGATTTCTCATCCTTCACAACATCACCCTCCAGTTCGACTTTCTTTTCCAATTCTCCCGATTCTATGCTCAGGGCAGGCAGTGAAATCTCGGGAGTCTTTTCGGGAACTGTTTCCTCCCTTTTCTCACCTTCGCTTGCCTGCATTTCCGAAAGTAAATCCTCCTTCACCTCGAACTTTTTCGCAGCTTCCTGCGTTGCATCGTCGAGCTTCACAACCTTTTCCTTTGCACCACTGGAGACAACTTCTTCCAGTTTCTTGTCTATTTCCTCAATCTCTTTTTCCTTTTTCCTAAAGCCAAAATTCGGAATTTTCAGAGTTAAATTCACCCTGCCTTTCGGAAAGTTGAGGACAAGGATTATTCCCAAGATTGCTAAACCAAAAAATAGCTCGAGCGGAAAATCAACCATTCAAAACCACCCCCAGCAATCCGATAAAGCTCGGAAGAGAGAATGCGAGCTTTACAAGAGGAGGTACCACGAGCATCAGAATGCCAGACAGGATGAATATTATGGAGGCATAATAGAGATAGAGAATTCTGCTCCCTCCCTTTACTATATTCGAAGCCAATATATTTGCGATCGTTACTGAGAGAATCAAGAAGAACGTGTACTGGGCAAGAAGCTCAGTGGGAATTCCGGCAAAAATTCCAAGGTTCAAACCCTGCAGAGGGACGTTCTTAAAGACTTCTCCCGTCTTCACCTGAGATGCAAAGAGCTGGGAGAGATATTCTGTGAAAATCGTGAGGATGTTGTCGATGAAGAGCATGAGTGAGACCATGGCCACGTGAAGGGGGATTATTAGGTTTACAAAGCCAGAGGCTATCAGATTTCTCTTGAGCCTCAGAAGAACCATTTCAAGATTCGATTGACTCACTATTTCCCCCACTGCATCCGGATCGCCTCCAAGCTCGACCGCATCTATGAATATAGGCGTGAGTTTCTCGATCAGGTAGCTTCCGCTCTCACCAATGAATCTATACCAGCAAATCCTTGGATCGAGGCCCATTGAGAGCCTTTTCTCGAGCTCGATGGCGAGATCCTTAAGCTCCCCCAGATTTTTCTGATCAATCCTTCTTATAGCTTCAGCTATCGAAACTCCAGCCCCTCCTTTTATTGCGCCGAGGCTCCTTATGAAGCTCGTAAAGGCTTCATCCCTCTTTCCTACCTTTCTGTCATCTATTTTGGCAAGTATGCCTATCGGGAGAACGGATATTCCGAAAGCCAAGAATCCGTAGCCCGAAAATTCGTGGTTTCCTGTAATGATTGGGATCAGGCCGCAGAGTATGAATAGAAGAATTCCGGAAATAAGAAGAGGATACAGCAGCTTATAGGCGAAATTCTGCTCTTTCGACCTTATCTTCAGATCGTGAACCTTTTTGTCCTTTGGAACTGCCTTAAAGAGCATTATAACTCCGAAAATGCAGATCAGAAAATTTCCGACTGAGGAAACTAGGAGAGTTGTTGCGGGATCGCCAACGCTGTAGATGACAACAGAGAGCAGCACGACAACCGAGATCAGGGAAGCTGAAACCAGAAGAGAGGTGTAAGCATCGCTCCACTTTCTCAGACTTTCAAGATTTCTGTCGTATTCATCTTTTCTTATCGTTTTAAAAGCCTTCCACTCCCTCTCGAGGAATTCCCTGTCAGGTTCTCCGGCTGAGATTGCATTTGCAAGCCTGTTAAAAAGTCTCTTAACCCTTTCAGCCTTTATCTTTTCCGCAACTAGCTCGCATGCTGTTGCGTAATCGTAGTGCCATTTCTGCGCAAGATCTCGAACCATCGCAAAATACTTGCTCGGCGAATACTTCGTTTCCGAAGCCATCTGGAATATCTTATCCCTGCTGAGGTGGGCGGTAGATAGCGAGGCCATGTATGTAAGGAGAAAGAGGAGATCGTTGTCCGAGAGTATTTCTTCCCTCAGCCTCCTAAGCCTTTCGAGAAACGGAAATTTGAACTTAAAAGCCGGTAGCTTTGCGGTTTCAAACATATCAGATCTTTATAGACAGAATACCGCTCTTCGTTATCTTCGCAATGGCCCTGAAGAATTCGTAGAAGTCAACTATCCCCTGCTCGTGCAACTTTTTCAGGATTTTCGCCCTCTTTTCCACCTCTTCATAGATCAGCTTTTTCTTGTTTGGCGGAATTCCCAAGCGCGTTGCGATCTTCTGCTCTAGCAGATAAGAGCTCCCGTATCCTGTAAAGATGTGCTTGTCCGTAACCGGATCCCACTGGAATACTTCTATATAACTCACTCCGCCCTTCTGCGGATTGTAGCCAACTATCTCCGAAACGCTCAGAACCCTTCTAACAAGCTTTCCGTCCGGTCTTCTAACAGCGCTCTGGATCACAACAAAGTTCAGGTTGTCTATGAAAGTCTTGGGAACACTGATGGGTTCAGTAGTCAGCCTTTGTATCAGCTTCTCAACCGTTGCGGCATGGAAAGTTGACATCACAGGATGCCCCGTTTGCATCGCCTGGAATGCAATGTTCCCCTCAACACCTCTTATCTCGCCAACAAGTATGTAATTGGGCCTCTGCCTCAGCGCCGCTTTCAGCAAGTCGAACATTGTAACATCGCTGCCGCTCCCCTCGCCTATCTTCCCACCCCTAGTTGTGCCTCTCGTCACTTCTCTTGTCCAGTTCCTGTGCGGAACCTGAAGCTCCGGGGTGTCTTCTATTGAAACTACCTTCGCCTCCGGGCGGATGAAGGCTGTTATTGCGTTCAGCAGAGTTGTTTTACCGCTCGCCGTTTCGCCGCATATGAATCCGCTCATCCCCTCGCTTATCAGAAGCCAAAGATATCCGGCGATCATGTAATCCAAGCTTCCGAACTCAATTAGCTGGAGAACGCTGAAGGGGGTTTCGTTGAACTTCCTTATTGTGAAGTTGCTCCCGTTTTTGCTTATGTCCCTGCCATATACGATGTTAATTCTGCTTCCATCCGGAAGCGTTGCGTCAACGATTGGATCCTTGTAAGTTACCGGCTTTCCAACCCTCTCAGCAAGCCTGAGAACGAATTTGTTCAGCGCATCCTCATCCCTGAACTCGATTACACTCTTAAGCCCCCTGAAGATCTTGTGCTCAATGAATATGGGCCCAAGACCGCTGCAGGAAACGTCTTCTATGTACTTGTCCCTGATATATGGCTCAAGTATTCCTAGGCCAACCTTATCCCTTATCAGCGCGTATTCAAGTGCTTTGTACTGCTGCTCCGTAACCCTGATCTTTCCCGTTCCGTTACCCCTGAAGCCGAGCTTTAGCTTTGGAACTAGCTTCGCCTCGGCTTTAACGTTATCTATGAACCCCCTTCCATCCACTTCGCATATCTTCTGCAGGGCTTCTTTCAAAATCTTCTTCTTTTCATCTATGTCCTCCGGATCGAAATCTACGTTTGCTATGTAGTCAACGAGCCTTATCTCAACTTCCCTGAGCAAATCCTCAACACCCGTAAGAAGCGTTGGCTCTATCGGAATGTAATAGTTCCGGACATCGTTCCTGTCGGGGAAAATGTGAATGTATATCTGCTCATCGGCGGGATAAATTATGTTCGGATTCTCCATCTCCCCGTGCTTCTTTCTGTCAAGCTTTGGAACGAGCTTGGGAATTCCTATTTTGTCGAGGGGGAGGATGTGGATGTATTCAAGCAGATGAAGGTTTTTCTCAACTTCCTTCTTCATATCATCAGGCAGAAGCCTGTAGATCCCGCAGTTTTCAAGATCTTTGTGATCGTGATCCTCGAGCTCCCTAGGTGTGAATGGAAAGTTCGCAACGACGCCCTGCTTTATCCCCCTGGGTTTCATCGCATCGATCTTGCTCGCCATCCATCCTCCCCCTTATAATTATAGTAGTAATTGTTGTTATTATAAGCTTTTCCTAGGTCCTAGCCTCAGATATCGGAATTATCTTCAACCCGAATCCCGGATGGACTTCGAAGCTGACGATGTTTCCCGTTGTCTTTTTAGCTCCTCGAACTTTAGAAACCTCCAAAACGCTCACATATCTGTCTCCAACCTGCTCCTTTCTGAGAAATAGATGGCAGTCGCATGCACTCCTTATTCTCACCAGCGTGTCTTCCTTAAATGCATGCTGATGCAGGGTTATCAGAATCGTTTTTCCGCTGTCGCAGAAGTTCTTCAGCCTTGTTAGGAAATCGAGGACATCGTCTTCCGTGCTGTAAGTCGTGAACATAGTAAGAGAATCTATTATCGCAACGTTTTCCTTCAGCATCTTTATGTGGTTCGCAACGAGGTTTAGAATTCTCTTCATCTGCTCGGGCCTCCATTCGACTCCTTCGAGGTGAACTGGGAATATTTTCAGATATCCCCATGCGTAGAAGTCAGACACGTCCAAGCTTAGGGATTCCAGCTGGGCCAAAAGGCTCTTTATCGTGTTTTCTGTCGTGTAGTAAGCAATTCTGTGCCCCTGAATTAAACCGCCATAGGTGAACTGCTGGCAAAGAACGCTCTTTCCGGTGTCGTTCTCCCCCTCTATCAGAGTTAGAGATCCCAGCGGTATTCCTCCGCCGAGCCTTTTGTCTATCTCATCATTCCCGCTCGATAAAATGTTCTTCTTTCTTTTCTCTTCAATCTCCTCAATAATACTTTTTTCGGCCAAATCAACCACCCCCAACATTAAATTCGAAACTGTCGCAAACAGCATTTGGAGTGCAGATAAGGAGGGTATAATTTCCATTCGGAAGGGAAATGCTTAATACAGCTTCAGCAGTTTCCTGCGGATCGAAAATTCCCGGATTTATGAGCTCCCTGACTATTGAGAAATCCGCTTTGATGTAGTCTGAAACAAATGCTCCATTTACAGTTCTTCCGTAAACTATTGCATCAAACGAGCTGAAGTCGTCGAACTTCGTGCTTCCAATGTTTTTAATGTATGCGTAGATTCTTCCATTATTGTAGCTGGCCGAAATAATCTTAACATTTGACTGCAGCCTCTTCACGGCATTATGGCTCATTTCCTTGTATCCCTCTATTGTCTGCTCCGTTAGCACTGCGTTTCCCATAATTAAGATGTAACCAACTGTCAGGACAATTGCTGACAGCATTATTGCAACCGCAACGGAATCGAAGCCCATAGGATCACACCGAGAACTTCTCGGAAATTCTGACTCCATTGTAGAAAACGTAAACGACACTGTATTCGCCGCTCAGCTGCTCTTCAATGCTGAAACTTATCCTTGCAGTTTCCCCCCTTTCCCAGTAGCTATCTGCATCGCCGTTTTCAATTAAAACGCTGAAGTTTCTTATGTGTTTGTAGAAGCTCTGGTTGTAAAGGAATATATCCCCCTTTGAAAGTAAGTCGACGTTTATAGTTTTGCCAAGGTTTTTTATCCAAACGTCAACAGTTGTCCCGCTTCCAGAATAAGCCCTAACGAAAATTATCTCAGCATCAGTTTCGATTCTATCATTAAGCTTGCCGGAGACAGAAACGTAGGAATTTGCAAGATCCCGAACTGCAGGCAACATCACAGTAATTGCCACAGTTGCGGCTACAACTGCCGCGATCATCAGGATTGATGTTGTCACCACCTCCTTTGCCATTAATTTCCCTCATCAGCTACCTCTTCTCCAACAGCAGTGCAAGGAGAT
>CAYXCK010000039.1:0-11630 GCA_964463575.1 uncultured archaeon | reverse complement strand
CAGGAGATTTAAAATACCGATAATTACTCCCCAAGAATTTGATATTCTTTTAGGTATTAAAAAAGACTTGGAGCTCGACGAGATTTAGAAAACCCTTCCTACAGCTGAAAGCCCCGCTCTTCGGGGCAAAAGGATGATAGAAAAGCCTTATAAATTTACTGGTTAGTAGGTGGTTAGTGGTGAAACTAAAGTGCCCCAAATGCGAATACGTATGGAACTACAAGGGCAGAAGACAGTACTACGTCACATGCCCAAACTGCCTTAGAAAAGTGAATATAGCAAAGAACGGGGTTGAGTAAGCATGTCCCCGGGCCATTGCAAAATCTTGGCTCAGCAATCCGAACAAAGAAGGCCAAAGCCAAAAACTCTAAAACTCTGGCTAACCCAAGGACAAAGCTACAGAGAGCGCACCTTATAAACTTTCTTTTCATCCCCGCCCTGAAGGACGAGGCTTTCACAGTTGTAATTACAACGCATGGCAGAGGAAAAAAGGTATCCTGAAGAGGATCAGGCATTTCCACAAAAAGGCCTGCAATGTCATAGAAGACGGGGCAAAAACCTCTCGGGAGATAGCAGAGCTCGCCAAGCAGCATCGCTATGCTGTTGCCAGAGAGGATCTAAAGGGCCTAATAGAAAAGCTGAGGGAGCTGCCGAGAGAGCATAAGATTGGCCTAATCATCTTGAGCTACAGAAATCATCAATCTGTCCAAACTGTGGGTTCTAGACTGAAAGAGAATGGCTACAGACTAAGATGTCCTAAATGTGGCATAGAGGATGACAGGGATAAGATAGCAATACTCAACATTGAGAGAAGAGCTTTAAGGTGTTGGGAGATCTTTGACTCCCTTTCTGCCCCGCAGATGACAGATGTAGTCTCGAACAGATCGGGGAACCGAACTGCCCTAGAAAATTTCGTCCTTTAGGGCGGGGAGGAGGTCAGCGCTGTTGGGAGAGTTGAGAAAAAGTAAAAAGGAGTAAGCGACTTTTTTGGGATGGTGATTAAATGGGCAAGACCCTTGCTGAGAAAATAATGAGCGAAAAAGCAAAAAAAGATGTTTACGCTGGGGAAATAGTAATCGCAGAAGTCGATGAGATAGCCTTGCAAGACGGCACAGCACCCTTAGCAATAAGGCAACTTAAGGAGATAGGGATATTCAGGGCAGTAAAAAAAGCGCATTTCTTCATTGACCATGCAGCACCATCGCCGAGAAGAGAACTAAGTAACGATCAGAAATTCATATACGAGTTTGCAAAGGAATACGGGGCTGACTTCAATCCACCCGGAGAGGGAATAATTCACCAAGTTATGGTTGAAAAATACGTGAAACCGGGTATGCTTGTTGTAGGCGCCGATAGCCATACTTGCACATACGGAGCTCTAGGAGCATTTGCAACCGGAATGGGATCGACTGATATCGCAGTTGCAATGGCTCTCGGAAAAAACTGGTTCAGAGTTCCGGAAAGTTTTAGAGTGGTTTTCGATGGAAAGATGGAAAGAGGTGTTTTTGCCAAAGATCTAGTCCTTTACTTGATTGGAAAGATTGGAGCAGATGGAGCTGACTATAAGTCCTTAGAATTCCATGGAAGCACCGTTGAAAAAATGAGTGTTGAAGAAAGACTTACAATTGCCAACATGGCAATTGAATGTGGAGCTAAAGCTGGGATTTTCGAGAGTGATATTAAAACCAAAGAATTCTTAGCAGAACTCGGTAGAGAGAAAAATTTCAGGGAATTAAGAGCCGATAAAGATGCCAATTACGAAAAAGAAATATTTATAGATAGCTCGGAAGTGCCTCCAGTTGTAGCGATACCACATGATGTCGACAAAGTTGTTCCAGTTGACAAAGTAGTTGGAACTCCAGTAAATCAGGTTTTTCTTGGAACTTGCACAAATGGTAGACTCTCCGATCTTGAAATAGCAAGTAGGCTCCTAAAAGGGAGGAGAGTTAAAGAAGGTGTTAGGTTTATTGTTGCCCCAGCAAGCAGGAGAATCTATCTTAAAGCAATAGAAAGAGGTATAATAACAACTCTGATAGAGGCTGGAGGGATAGTTCTTCCTCCGGGTTGCGGTGCGTGCGTCGGTATCCACCAAGGTATTCCGGCGGACGGAGAAGTTTGCATATCAACTCAGAATAGGAACTTTAGAGGGAGGATGGGAAATCCTAATGCTTTCATTTACCTAGCTTCCCCGGCAACAGCCGTTGTAAGCGCGATAAAGGGTGAAATAGCTGACCCCAGGGAGTTCTTATGAAAATGAAAAAAGAGTTGCTTAAAGCGATTCTCGAATCAGCAAAAAGTGCATATCCATACGAGTTTGTAGCTCTTCTAACCGGAGAGAAAGGTATTATTAGTGAGCTTGTTTTTCTTCCATCTATTTCCGGAGAGGAATCCGCACTAATACATTTAGAAATGCTACCTTTGGGCCTAAGAGTTTATGGAACTGTTCACAGCCATCCGTCTCCTTGTTGCGAACCGAGCGACGAGGACTTCTTTCTGTTCACCAAATTCGGCAAAGTACACGTAATAGTTTGCTACCCATTCACCATGAAGGACTGGAAATGCTTCGATTCAAATGGGGAAGAAATAAAACTAGAACTGGTCTAAATATTAAACTATTTATGACCAGAACCAGAAAAAATTTCGCTTAAAATCTATGAAATTGCCGAAGAATAGAGTTCTGCTTTTTAGATACGTTAAGATGTTAGCTTTATTATTTCCTTCAGCCTTTTCTCACCTTCCTTAACAGCCCAATCAATGAATTTCTTGAGGAGAGCTCTTGGAATTATAGGCATCTTTGCAAGATATTCATCGGCTAGAATCTTTATCCATCTTAAATCATGTTCCCAGCATTTTTGCATCAGCGCCCAGTGATAAGATTTTAGATCCTCACTTCTAAAGGGTCTCTGATCCTTTAAAGCAGATAGAGGAACAAAAAAGAGGGGGACTACAAGACTTTTGTATCTCTTAAGCCTGTCAAGCAACTCAATTGTTCTCATAACATCGTCTTCAGTTTCTTTTGGAAATCCTATGACCAAAGTTGCACAGGGAACCCAATGATTGTCGGAGCAGATTCCAAATGCCTGTTCGACGACCTCACACCAATCTTCTGGTTTGAACGGGAGTGCCTTTCCTGCCATATACTCCTTCACAAGTCTAACACTACCTGTTTCAATACCCGTTTGTCCAGCAAGCCAAGGCTGCTCTTTATTCGGAATACCAAGCAAGTTTGAAATCTCTTCTACAAGCTTTTCAGCAGAAGCAAGTGATGCTAATGAGAAATGGCTTATTCCAACTTTGCTAATTTTTGCTACCGAAGAAAATAATTTCAAAACTTCCTTTTCATTTACCCTAAAACCTTCGGCCCTATATCGAAGTACATCTTCCGCATGAAGTGTGACGAATCTGTTTACCCTAGCATTTATTTCTGCTTCTTTTAAAATATCTTCCAAGCTTCTGTTTCTTAGTCTTTGAAGCGTTGGTTGACAAAACTTACACCCTCTTCCACAACCTCTTGCGATCTCTACTATCCCACCAACTGCCGCACCTTTGATAATTGGAAGTCTTTCAACCACCTCTCCATAAAAGATCCCTTTTAGATTTTCACCGTTTAAAATTCTTCCAAAAAGTTCTGGAACTGTTTTTTCACCCTCACCTATAACAACTATGTCTATTCCCAGTTCTTCCATGACTTTTTCATCTGCAACCTGCCAAGCACCGGCTCCTCCAACTGCTATCTTTGCCTTACTTTGCCTTAAAGTGGTTAAGAGGTTTCTAAAACAGTATGCGTTGTATGGTTCCTCCTTAACAAGTCCGTATTTTCCGGCAAAAGTTGTAGACGCAGGGCCAAGACCAAGTGGGTCATTGGTAGTTATCCCAATTATCTTTGCTTTATCCAGAAATTTACTTATTTTTTCAGGCGGAACAACGGTAACATTGAAACCGTTCTCTATCAACGCGGCTTCTATCTTTCTCGTTCCATAAGGAGCTACTACGGCTTTTCCATCCTTGGCTTTTACGGGAGGGAAAAGGACGTTGAAGAATATCTTTGACGGTATCAGGTTCTTGGGTGCGCAACTCATGAAGCCTAGGAATAATGCACCATGATAGTTGCTCATAAGACATCTTTCAGCTGTGAGAACTATATCCATATTACCTGTGAACTATTTGGTGCATATATTGGTTGCGGTCTTGCGGTCTTCAGAAACAAAAAGATTTAAAAGAACGTTAGCCAATGAAAATTATGGAATTCGAGTACATATTCGAAGAAGTTAAGATCAAACCGAGCAATGCTCCGAAATTCACTTTAAATGGAAAAGAGATTGACATTTGGAGCGAAGAATTTGCAAATTATCACTCTAAAAGTATTGTTGGTTACGTTCGTGAAAATTTGGTCCGTTACGAGCAAATGCAGATCGATCCCTTCAGTGAAATAGTTGGAAAGAAAGTAGAAAAAGAATTAGTAAAAACGGCCCTTATGAGTGGGTCAAACATACTCTTTAAGGGAAAAAAAGGATACGGAAAGACTACTTTTTCAAAGAGTATCCTGAAACTCTTACCAGAAAAAATACTGGCTATAAAGGGTTGTAAAATCCACGATGATCCAACGCAGCCTGTTTGCTTTTCATGCAAGAAAAGAGTCCTTGAAGCGAATTCAGTTGAATTGACATTCATTCCAAGAAAGTGGATCAGAATTCCAGGAGATCCGATGATGACGACAAGACAACTAATAGGTGGTATTAGCATACAGAAAATTAGAGAGGGCTATGATTTGGACCATCCCGAAGTATTTACTCCGGGAAGAGTTTTAAAGGCACACAGAGGATTAGCCTATTTTGATGAGCTTGGATCAATCCCATCGGCTCTACAAACTTTACTTCATGAACTTTTTGAAGAAAAACAAATAACGACTCCGGAAGGAGATATAATTCCGATGAGAATCGATGCTCTAATTATTGCATCGACAAACCCGGCAAATTACAAAGGAGTTTCAGACATAAAAGAACCTCTGCTAGATAGAATGGAACAGATTGATATAGGTCCCCCTGAGACAATTGAAGAAGAGATTGAAATAGGATTAAAGAATATGAGTCTGAAGAAAGGTGCAAGGATTCCGGAATGGCATCTAAAGATTTTAGCTAATGCAGTTAGATGTATGAGAAGCAAGAACTGCAGGTATGCAAATAGAATCGAAGTTGAACCAAGTTGCAGAGCTACAATAAAGCTCTTCGATCATGTAAGAGCCTCCGCTACAAGAAAAGGGCACGAAGCGGTTATGCTTTCCGATTACGGTGAAAGGTTCGAAATCGTAAAGCTAGCACTGAGAAGTAGATTTGAAATAGACTACGATGCAGAGATTTCGAAAGATGAAATAGTCGAAGCAGTGGTTAACGATGCAATAGATTCTGTATGCAGCTCTATATACGCATCTATACCAAGAAACGTCTTTAACGACATTATGGAAGCTATAGCTGAGATAAGAGTGGTGAATGTTTACAAAGCCAACGGCTTTTCGCAATTTGCACATTCTATGTGCAAAGATAGCAGCGAGATAAAGTCTGCTCTCGAAATTCTGCTTGAATCTATTGCAAGATGTTCAGGCTTAGTTGAGAGGATAGGAGACGGAATTTATGCATACAAGGCATATGATAGACAAACCAGAATGTAGGATTTGTAAACAGGAAAATCCACTTCAAAGTATTGCAGAAGACGCTCTCTATTCTCTATTTAACCCATATTATAGGGAAAGCGGCAAATTCGATTTGTCAGAATTTGTGAGGAGATACCTGAAGGACGATTTTATACCAATGAGAGATTTTACGAGAAACGTTGGATTCTACAGCAGTTACTGGATGAGGAACTTTGAAAAGCTCAGGGATCTGAAAAAACAAGCTTGGCAAGAACTGAGAAGAATGATTGAAAAGGGAGAAATAAGCAGAGAAGATATAAGCATGAGCCAGCTTGTTGAAATTTTCTTTGAAGAAATTGTTGAAGAACTTGAAAAAATGGGATACGTGGAGAGCTATGAGGGCAGATTTCATAAAAAGACTGTTCGCTATAAGGCAATTGCAGAAAAGATAATAGGAGAAAAAATCTTATCAATAGCGCTTGAGAATCTCGAAAAAAGAAGACCAGGAGATGAAATGACAGAAAAAGAGGGCACTTCAATTTTCATCTCAGAAAAAATAGTTGATTTTGACGAAAATATTCATACATTTGACAATGTAGATATAATTGAAACGTTCATAACTTCCGCACTCAAGAAAAAAGCGGACTTTGAAGAAGTCATTGCAAGACAGTCAAAACATGCTGAAAAGTGTTCTTACGTCATGCTGATCGATGTGAGCGATTCAATGAGAGGTAAAAAAATAATTGGAGCAATTGAAGCAGGAATTGCGTTGAAGAGAGCGATTAAGAGAAGAGGAAGTGGTGAACTAGAGATAGTTGCCTTCAACCACAAAGCCTCAAGAGTGAAAGGTGCTGAAATTCTGAATCTCGAGCCAAGAGGTAGAACGGACATAGGTTTAGCTTTAAAGATGGCTAGAGAAATCCTATCAGAAAAGAGCGGAACTAGAATAGTTTTTCTTATTTCTGATGGTGAACCAACCGCTAGTTACAATCCAAATCTCACTCCTTGGCTCTGCGCCCTAAAGGAGGCAAGACTTTTGAGAAATATAAATGCAAGACTTCACATAGCTATGTTCGGAAACGAAAGGAGGTTTGTGGATTTATGCAAATCGATGGCCAAACTTTGTGGAAAGTCGAGTGTTTTTCATTTTTCGGATCCGTTAAATCTGAAAAAATATGTTTTGCATAAATTTTGAGTTTATATAACCTCCTCCTTTGAATATACGACTATTCCTCTGTTCGTTATCTCAAATGGATGTGTCTTTCTGCTGTGATTTGAACCCCTCATTTTGAATATCTCGAGGCTCCTTACCCTTGTATTTTCGACTTTCGTATAGTACAGCACTATCGTGCCTTCAACCACAAAATTTTCAACACCAAATCTGCTTATTTTATCAGGTCCGTTCTCAATTACCTCACAAGTTAGCAAAGAAGTTAGACCAAGAATTTCCATTGTAGTGGATATTTTCAAAAGTTCTATTCTGAATTTAGCGGGATCGTTAATTATGAAACCGATTGAAGTCGTAGAGTCAAGAGCGGCTCTTCTTGCCCCTATTTCATCCTGAATTGTTATTATTTGGTCAAGCAAGCTTCTTGCATCAAATGGACGGACATCGATATATTTCTCATCAGACGGTAAACCTATTTTAGTAGAAGTTGCATCAACAATTGCAAGCATGTTTTCGTCTTCAAACTTTTCCAGATCCCATCCAAAGCTGATAAAATGCTCGCGAAGATGTTGCGGTCTCTCTTCTGTAGCTATAAATATTCCCGGTTCATTGAACTGTTGAATCCCGTTGACTATATACTGCATTGCGAATATTGTTTTTCCAGAACCAGAAGGACCTGAAATTAGATAGCTTCTATCTCTTAACAACCCTCCATCACATAGTTCATCAAAACCGGGGATCCCGGTTGGAACTCTTTCCAACATAATCATCACTCTCACCAAATTTTAAAACCTCAAAGTTTATATTATTTGCGCAGGATTAGAGTCCATGAAAGTCACAGTTTCGCTTATAAAAGCAGACGTGGGTAGTGTAGCTGGGCACTCGGTTGTAGCAGATGAATTGAAGATGATTGCCGAAGAAATGCTCAATAGGGCGGTTGAAGATGGAAAAATAATAGACTTTCGAGTTTTCAATGCAGGAGATGACCTCGAACTGCTAATGACTCATAGAAAGGGAATCGATTCAACAGAGATTCATGGACTTGCTTGGGATGTTTTCAAGAGATGTGCAGAAAAAGCAAAGGAAATGAAGTTATACGGAGCCGGTCAAGATTTGCTAAAGGATGCATTTTCTGGAAACGTTCGCGGATTAGGACCTGGAGTTGCTGAAATGGAATTCACAGAACGGAGATCCGAACCAATAGTCGCTTTTATGATGGACAAAACAGAACCAGGAGCTTTTAATCTACCCATCTTCAGGATTTTTGCAGATCCTTTTAACACAGCTGGACTTGTAATAGATCCATCGATGCATGCTGGATTTGTTTTCGAGATCTGGGATATACTCGAGCATAGAAGAGTTATGATGAAAGCTCCCGAGGAGATGTATAGCATTCTCGCGCTCATAGGTTGCAAGAGTAGGTTTGTCATAAAAAGAGTTTATCCCAAACCGGGAAAATTGCCAACAGATGAGCCGGTAGCCGTTGTTAGTACCGAAAAACTTTACCAAGTTGCTGGAGAATACGTGGGTAAGGATGATCCAGTTGCTTTGGTCAGAGCCCAAAGCGGTTTACCTGCAGTAGGAGAAATCCTCGAAGCATTTGCTTTTCCACATTTGGTCAGCGGATGGATGCGCGGAAGTCATAACGGACCAATAATGCCTGTTCCATTTAGATATTCAAAATGTACACGCTTTGACGGACCACCGAGATGTATAGCAGCTGGATTTCAGATTTGCAACGGAAAGCTTATAGGGCCAGTAGATTTGTTTGACGATCCGGCGTTTGATTACACAAGAATGAGAGCGATGGAGATAGCCGAATATATACGCAGACACGGCCCATTTGAACCGCACAGACTATCGGCTGAGGAGATGGAATACACGACGCTACCGAAGGTTCTTGAAATTTTAAAAGACAAATTTGAGAGAATATGAGGTACCTTTTCTGGAAAAATTTGATGAATGAAAAGAGAATTAATCAAATGAAAAATTTCAGCGTCGGAGTGATTGGAAGCAGGCTAATCTTCGAAATTCTGTGGCGGAGCGGTGTTGGATGCATAAAATATATTTCTGATTTTATTACAAACTTCGATGTGATACTAGACTGTTCTATAAATCCATTGGAAGCTAATAACTACGACATTGTGCATCCCAAGTCTGATGATAGCTGTGTTATTTCCTACCTTTATCCTGAAAGCAAAAATGAGCTCAAAAGTCTCTTAAAGAGTGTAGATCTCGTAATAGCACACAAAAATGTTGTACAGGTTGCAGAAGTTGCTGAGGAAGTTGGGTGTCCCTTCATTCCCGATATAGTCACCATTTTTCTTCCAGAGGGTGTTAGATTCACGGAAGTGATCTATCCAAAGTTTGAAAGAGATCCGATAAGCTATACGATTACATGCGGTCTGCAGGCATTGGAGGTAATTAGAATTTTTGCTGGAATGAAACCCATAACGGCTCCAGAAGCATTGATAGTTGACCCAAGAGAAGGGGTGAAAAAGATATGGCTGAAGACTACGGTTTGAAGATCGGTATAGAGATACACCAACAACTCGATACGAAAGAAAAATTATTCTGTAAATGCCCAACCGAAGGAGGAAAGGAAATACTCGAGATTAAAAGATTTCTTAGGCTTAAAAGAAGTGAAATGGGAGAAGAAGATAGAGCTGCTAAAGAGGAATTTGAAAGAAACAGACAATTTATCTACAAGTTCCACGATAGTACATGTCTAGTTGAAGCTGACGAGGAACCTCCAACAGAAATAAACAGAGAAGCACTTAGAATTGCAATCCAAGTTGCAAAGATGCTGGATATGCAGATAGTCGATGAAGTACACGTCATGAGAAAAATTGTTATTGATGGTAGCAACACAACCGGATTTCAAAGAACCGCTCTTATAGCTTTCGATGGAGAAGTAGAAGTTGGGGGAGAGAAAATCGGAATTGCAACTCTTTGTCTTGAGGAGGAGGCCTGCAGAAAGCTTGAGGAAGGAGAAGGTTTTGCGGTTTATTCATTGGATCGTCTCGGTATACCTTTGATCGAAATTGGGACAAAAGCAGATATTAAAACTCCATTAATGGCCAAAGAAGTTGCAAAAAAGTTAGGAATGATTCTAAGATCGACTGGAAAAGTAAAAAGAGGGATTGGGACAATAAGACAAGACATCAACGTTAGCATTCGAGGGGGTGCAAGAGTAGAGATAAAAGGTGTCCAAGAATTAGATCTGATAGACAAGGTAATCGAATACGAGGTAGCGAGGCAATTAAATTTGCTTAGAATTAGAGATGAGCTTAGAGAGAGAGAAGCAGAAGTTTTGGAGAAAATCTTCGATGTCACAGAACTTTTCAAAAACACTGCCTGTAAAATATTGAGGGGCAAAAGTGTGAAAGCGATCGTTTTAAGAAACTTTTCAGGATTGGTTGGCAGAGAAATACAGCCAAAAAGGAGACTTGGAACAGAATTTGCAGATATTGCAAAAAGTTTTGGTCTGGGAGGAATTTTTCATACCGACGAGTTACCAGCTTACGGAATAACGGCTGAAGAAGTTAGAAGGCTCAGGGAATTTATTGGAGCTAGTGAAAAAGATGCTGTAATAATTGCTGCCGGTATAGAGGAGAGAGTTGAAAAATCCTTGTTTAGAATAATCCAAAGAGCCAAATATTGCCTTTTAGGAGTTCCAGAAGAAACAAGAAAAGCAAATGAAGATGCGACAACATCCTATCTCCGTCCACTTCCTGGTGCCGCTAGAATGTACCCCGAAACAGATGTCCCACCTGTCCTTACAAAAGATCTATTAGACGTCGAAATTCCAGAATTAATAGAGGAGAGAGCAAAAAGATACGAGAAGTTCTTACCAGCAGATCTTGCATTTGAAATCGCAGATTCTAAGTTTTACACAGTCTTTGAAGAGTTTTGCAGTTCAATCTCTCCTACAGTAGTCGCTAGGATTCTTCATGTGATACCGAAGGAACTCAAACGGGACGGTTTCAACGTTGAAGTTCTCAGAGAAGATCATTTCAGAAAAGTTCTGGAGCTAATCAGAGACGGAAAAATCGCAAAGGAGGGGGCTGAAGAAGTTTTGAAGCTCTTGATAGAGAAACCTGAGCTAAGCAAAGAAGAAATAGCGAGAGCTTTGGAATCAAAAATCGATGTCGATTCTTTCATAGAGAAACTCGTAGAGAGCAAGATTGACTTGATAAAGGAGAAAGGGGATTTGGCATTCAAACCTTTAATGGGTATTGTAATGGCCCAGTTAAGGGGAAAAGTAGATGGAAAAATCGTTGCTGAAAAGTTAAGGATCGCAATTAAAAAATATATCAAAAATAATTAATTCAATCTATTTTTTCAAACTGATCCTTTGAAGCTCCACAGATCGGGCATACCCAGTCTTCTGGTAAATCCTCCCACTTTGTCCCGGGAGGTATCCCGCTGTCAGGATCACCTTCGCTTTCATTGTAAACATAGCCACAAACTGAGCACTGGTATTTAGCCATCTGATCACCTAGCCTTCTTTACTTAAAAAAAGTATATATACTTACTGGAGCGACAGCGACCAGTTTCACTATACCGCAAACTTTATAAATTTAGTCATGATTTAAAGGTTATATAAATTAAATTATTTCTGTGATTGCTGTTTCCTCAACAATATAGTTCTCAGATATTTGTGAGCCTAGGTGTACCCAATTATTACCTCTCAGTATTTGAATGAAAAGCCGATACCCTCCAAAAAGCGAGGTCTTTCTTAAAAACTCGAGCAAAATCCTTAAATATCT
Source organism: uncultured archaeon (assembly GCA_964463575.1). Classification (GTDB taxonomy): domain Archaea; phylum Halobacteriota; class Archaeoglobi; order Archaeoglobales; family Archaeoglobaceae; genus WYZ-LMO2. The sequence continues at coordinate 64 of CAYXCK010000039.1, read as the reverse complement.
GTATCTGTTAATTTATTTGCCGACGGTCATAGGAGCGGGGGAAACACCCGGACTCATTCCGAAC
>CAYXCK010000038.1:0-12105 GCA_964463575.1 uncultured archaeon | reverse complement strand
CCGTTTGAGGAATTGAGAAAAACCGTGGAAAGGCTGAACAGAATGCTTGTAGAAGGTTTCGAAACATTTGGATTCAGGGAAGCAGTTGCTGTAGACGTGATAGATGAAGGGGATAAAGTGAGAGTCATAGCAGATTTGCCAGGGTTCAAGAAAGAAGAAATAGAGGTATTTTTTGAAGGCAACGATCTTGTGATAAAAGCTGAGAGCAAAGAAGAATTGGAGGAGAAAGGGAAAGAGTTCATAAGGAGAGAAAGGAGGTATGGTAGAGTATACAGAAAAGTTGCACTTCCAGAAGGATTAAAGCTAGAGGGTGCTAGGGCTAGTTATAAGAACGGAGTGCTGGAAATCGAAATTCCAAAAGAAAAGGTTGAAAAGAGAATTATTCCTCTTGAGTGAATTTTAATATTTCTTTTGAGGCAATTTCCGCACAAGCAAGGCCTATGCTCATGCCCTTTCGTCCGAATCCATTGAGCTGATAAAGTCCTTTTATTTCAGAAAAACCCATTTTTGGTTTTCCATCTATTGTCTCGTCATAAATTCCGGCCCATTGTCTTAAAACTGCAAGACCTTTGAGCTTTGGAACAAGCCGAGTTACTAGTTTTGCGTAACGTATAAGGAAATCTAGACTGCTCGTCATTCCGCCATCTGATTTTCCGACAATACCTCCGACTATCTCACCTCGCATGGATTGGCTTAAGAAAAGACCTTCGGAGACGTGGAGGATGTACGGATCGATGTAGGGCTTTATGCTCTCTGTAACACATATCTCCTCTTTAATAATCCTTTTTTCTTCTTTTATTCCAAGTTTATCGTTTATTTCTTTGCTCCAGGCACCTGCGGCATTCACAACGACGTCTGCTTCATGAAATTCACCAGATTTAACTCCTTTGACTTTTCCATCTTCTGCGACAACTTCAACTTTCGTGAAGTCATAGATTTTAACACCCAGATCTTTGCACCCCTTTGCGAGTCCCCAGATTACAGCCCAGGGAAACACAATGGCCCCTTTCGGATAAAAGCTTGCAAATTTAAAAGCTTCAGTATTTATGTCCTCGAAGATATTCTTAACTTCTTCGGCTTCCATAATTTTTACTTTTAATCCAAATTTCCTTTGCAGTTCTACCCTGCCAATCTCTTCGATGCTGTTTGCGAGCTTCAAATATCCATCTTTTCTGAGTAGAAAATTGAACCCTATTTCCGACTGAAGTTTATCGTAGAGTTTTTCATTCCTAATTGCCAATTTTATAAGTTCTTCATCGTCGAATTGCGCGGTTATACCTCCCGAGTTTCTTCCGCTTGCCCCATGGAGTAAAAATTTTTGTTCAAAGACTTCGACTTTAATCCCTTCTTTGGCTAGGAAGTATGCAGTTGCGAGTCCAGCTATCCCGGCGCCAATGATTGCTACTCTCATTTTTCCTCACCGCTGGCGAGGATATAAAGCGGAACTGGATTAACTGGTGGTCTTTGGGTGGTTATACCTAGCTCATCGATACTTTTGCCAGTTTTTTGACTCAGAATTCTCAATATGTGCATTAGACAACCTTTTCCTTGACATGGACCAGTAGTTGCCCCTGTGTAGCGCTTTAAACTTTCAATATCATCGTAGCCGAGCTCAATTGCGTGTATTATCTCATCCTCAGTCAGATCTTCACATCTGCAAACAACTTTTCTCATTCTTTCACCTTTCTTACGGCTCTAACTTCATATATCAGCTTTGCATCCATTTCTACCCTAACTAGTGAGGTTTGGTCATTTCTTTCTGGTGGTAGAACCCAGTTGACTATTCCTATGCCTACAACTTCCCCTTTTCTGTTCAAAAGCTCCACTTTGTCTCCCTTTTTAAGCCACGGGAGCAACTCGTACTGCAATGTTACTTCTCCTTTTCCATCTTCCCGTAGCCTTAGCATGAATATTGCAAGTCCGGGGCAGACTCTAATGCAGTTCATGCAACCAGTGCATTTTTCGTAGTTAACCACAGGCGGATCGTTTATATTTTCCATCTTTATTGCATTTGCAGGGCAAGCTTCATAGCAAGGACTGCATGGAATTGGCTGCGGACACTCTATGTATGCAACTGGCTTCTTTTTCAACCTTTCCTCACTTGGGAATGGAGGAAGCTCATCTAACTCTGCATATCCTCTTTCAAGGTACTTCATATCTCCACCTCTTTTGCTAGTATACATTTTTCGATTCCACAAATTATCCTCTCTCCAAAAGGTCCAGCTCGGAATTCTTCCAAGTCTCTTAGTGATTCTTCGAGCTCCTTTTTTGCCATTTCACCACCGAGCCCAAGAGTTATCACGGCGTGTATTCCGGCAATTCTACCGTTCATAATTGCGGATGTTGCCTCCTCTATACCGGCAACGTCTCCTGCAACATAAATTCCCTCAACGCTGGTTTCATTGAATTTTGTCCTCACAGGCACAAGCCCCCCTAGTTCTGGAACGAATTTCATTTTGCATCCGGCTTGGTATAGCAGTTCGTGCGTCGGGGATAGACCTACCGCAACGCATATGAAGTCGCAATCGATCTTCTTTTCACTTCCAAGAATTGGTCTCCATTTGTCATCGAGTTGCGCAATTACCGCACCTCGAACATGGTCTTTTCCTAGAGCCCTTATTATTGTGTGTCTGACATATATCGGCACTCCCAACCTTCTAACCTTGGCAGCATGAACGAAATAACCACCGATCCTTGGCATCGCCTCAACTATGGCGGCTACTTCAACTCCAGCCTGAAGAAGCTGGTAGCTTAGAATTAGTCCAACATTGCCGGAACCAACAATTAATCCTCTATTTCCTGGTTTTATCCCATACACATTCATCAAAGTTTGCACGCCACCAGCTCCATAAACGCCTGGCAGGTCGTTGTTCTCAAAGATCAAAGTTCTTTCGTAGGCCCCAGTTGCAACCACGATTTTATTTGGGATTATTCTTAGGAGCTTGCTTTTTTCAACCGCTCCAACAATCTTTCCATATATTCCAAAAGCTTTTGTTTCGAGTCTGATATCAACATTCGGAATTTTTCTGAGCTCTTCTTCCAGAATCTTTGCAATCTTTATCCCCCTTGTTCCAGCCCTGTGTTTTGCTGAACCAAAAAAGCGATGCGTTTGTTTCACGAGCTGCCCTCCAAGGTTTGGATTTTCATCGATAAGCAAAACCTTTGCTCCGTACTTTCCAGCGTTTATTGCGGCACTCATTCCCGCGGGACCCCCTCCAATGACTAGGACATCGCACTCTATTTCCTCGTAATCAGCATTTCCGCTAAATTCGATTTTTGGAGCATTTCCAAAACCTGCGAAGTTTCTTAGACGTGAAATAAGCATTTCGCGGAAAATTTTGTTGTTGAATTTCGTATATTGACTACCGTGTGGGAAAATTCTATCTATTAATTTGTCTATCACACCAAAAAAGTCTTTTTCAGCATTCGGAAAACCGCTCTGCGTTTTAATCTGCATTCCGTCGCGAACGTATACTTTGCAGGTTCTGACGTTGGGAATTCCGTCTACCTCCATCATGCATGCTGAGCACTTTCCGATTGCGCAGAAAAAACCTCTTGGTCTATGCCATCGAAAAGACCTGCTGAATATTCTCACACCGCTTGCATATAAAGCCGCAGCTACAGTTTCTCCTTCGTAGGCCTTTATGGTTTTTCCATTGAAATAAATTGTAACTTCTTTGCCACGGTTGAACTTTAGTATCGGATGTTCGACCAATCTCCCATTTACGACTTTCACCATCAAAGATCCCTTCTACACAATTGGATTGATTGATATTAGTTTTTCGCGGTTTGGAAATGGTCTAAATCCCAAAGTTTTATAAACGAGACATCTTTTCCGATTCATGCAAGATCAGAAGAGGAATATAATAATAGATTATAAAAAATGCCTGAGTTGCGGCATATGCGTTTCGCTTTGCCCGCATAAAGCAATTGAGATGGTTAATGGTTATCCGCAAGCAACTGGGACATGCAAAGTTTGTGGACTTTGTGCGGGAAGTTGTATTACGAATGCTATTTCGATGTTTGCAACGAAATTCAGGGATGAGACAATAATTGAGGAAATCAGCACCAGCAATCTTATCTCATGCAGGAGGAAGAGCAAGGAAGGGGTAACATTGCTTTGTATTTCGAGATTGGACATGATTCATTTGGCAGAGGCAATAGCTAGGCATGGAAGTGTAGCCGTTTTGAGCTGTGAGAATGATTGTAGAAACAGTCCGGGAGCATTTGAGGCGAGAAGCAAGATAAAGGCAATGCAAATAGCTCTTAGTAAGTTGGGACTTGAAAAAGAGCGAATAGCTTTCAACGAGAAAGCTAGGAATTTTGGATCTATAAGCTCAGAAAAAGCCGAACTTTTAAAGGCCGTTGCTAGAGATAGAAACGTTAGGGCGTTAGTGTCAAAGATGAGGACCATAACGGAAGTCGGAAACGTTTATGGGGAAAAAATCAGCACCGAAAAGTACGAGCAAATTCTTTCGGATGCAATAGAAACTGCAATAAATATGGCGAAGATTTTGAAAAGCGTCGATAAAGAGGCAAAAGTCTCGCAAATAGCTGAAAAATCTGGGATGGAGAGGAGTGAAGTTGTATCCGCCATTGTTGAGATGAGAAGAAGGGGTTTAGTCGAGATACTTGGAGAGGACGAACTTACCATTAGGGTGGTGAAATGAGCGTTTTGATAGTTGGAGGAGGTATTGCGGGCATTCAAGCGAGTTTGGACCTTGCAGATTCCGGATTAAAAGTATATCTTGTTGAAAAACTACCGGTTATCGGCGGAAGGATGAGTCAGCTTGACAAAACTTTTCCAACAAACGACTGTTCGATGTGTATACTTTCACCGAAATTAAACGAAGTTGCTAGACATGAGAATATAGAGATCATAAGTAATGCCGAGATCGTTGCAGTTGAGGGCGAGGCCGGGAATTTTAGAGTAAAAATAAGGAGGAATCCGACTTATGTGGATCACTCTAAATGCACAGGCTGTGGTGTTTGTGCAACTCTATGTCCAGTGAGTGCGATTGATGAGTACAACGAAGGGATGAGCTACCGTTCCGCAATTTTCCTCCGCTATCCTCAAGCCGTTCCCAAGGCATATGTAATTGATAGATCCAGATGCGTAGGTTGTGGAATCTGTCAGAGTGTTTGCGTTGCAAAAGCCGTGGATTATACTCAGAAGGAAGAAATCATTGAACTAAATGTATCATCGATAATTCTTGCCTTGGGCGGAAAGCTGTTCGATGCAAAGGGAAGAGGAGAATACGGATATGGTATCTACCCAAATGTAATAACGAGCATTCAGTTTGAGCGCCTTCTTTCAGCTACTGGACCGTATGAAGGTCACGTGTTTAGAAGCGATGGCAAAGTGCCTAAGAAAATAGCGATAGTTCAGTGTGTAGGTTCAAGGGATGCAAAAACGAACCCCTACTGCTCTTCGGTATGTTGCACATATGCAACAAAGCATGCAATAATAGCAAAAGAACACATCCCCGATGCTGAGATTCACATCTTTGCAATGGACGTGAGAACTTTTGGAAAAGGTTTCGAGGAATATGCCAACAGGGCAAAGGAGGAATATGGTGTGATATACCATAAGGCAAGAGTTGCAAAAATATTCCAAAAGAAGAATGGAAATCTGATAGTTAAATATGAAAAGGATGGAAAGAGTTTTGAAGAAGAATTTGATCTTGTGGTTTTATCTGTTGGTTTTGAAGCTTGTGAAGATATTAAGAGATATTCCGAAATTTTTGGCATAGATCTCAACGAATATGGTTTTGTTTTGACGGATTCCTTCAGACCAGTTGAAACTTCGAAGCCGGGCATATTTGTTGCTGGAATTGCGTGCGAGCCTAAAGACATCCCAGAAAGCGTTGCTCAGGCCAGCGCTTCGGCTGCAAAAGCTTTGAGTTATGAAAAGGAGAGAGTAGTAGCTGAAAAGAAGGAGTTTCCGCCAGAGAGGAATGTAATAGGAGAAGCGCCAAGAATTGGCGTTTTTGTTTGTCACTGCGGAATAAACATCGCATCAATAGTTAATGTAGAAGAGTTGGCAAACTTTGCTAAAACACTAGACGGAGTGGTTTTTGCGGATCACGTGCTATTTGCGTGCTCAGCAGATTCACAGGAAAGAATAAAGAAGGCTATAAAGGATTACAATTTGAACAGAATCGTTGTTGCAGCATGTACTCCAAGAACTCATGAGCCACTTTTCAGGAGAACTCTGATGGAAGCTGGCTTGAATCCCTACTTATTTGAGTTTGTTAACATAAGGGAGCATTGTTCTTGGGTTCACATAGATAAAGCCAGAGCAACTGAAAAAGCGAAGAGCTTGCTGAGCGCTGGAGTGTATAAAGCTAGACTTTTAGAACCTCTGCAGTTTGTAGAGGTAGATGTTGTAAAGAAAGCTTTGATTTTGGGTGGTGGACTTGCTGGAATGACTGCAGCGCTGGAGCTTGCTAAAAGGGGAATCGAGTGTTATTTGGTTGAGAAGGAATCCGAGCTTGGGGGAAATCTGAGGCACATATACTACACTATTGATGGCAAAAATCCGCAGGATTTGCTTAGAAAGCTAGTAGCAGAAGTTGAGTCGAATGATAGGATAAAGGTTTTCAAAAACTCAACCCTTGAGAATGTAGAAGGCTTTGTTGGAAATTACAGAAGCAGAATAAAGACTCCTAATGGTATTGTCGAAATAAATCATGGGGCAATAATAGTTGCAACAGGTGCTAGAGAGTACAAGCCAAAGGAGTTTGGATATGGACATAGGAAGGTTATAACCCAGGTAGAACTTGAAGAGAGGATTGTTAGAGGAGAAGTTCCAAAAAGCGTTGTGATGATTCAGTGTGTTGGGAGTAGAAATGATGATAGACCCTACTGTAGCAGAATCTGTTGTCAGGTTGCTATTAAGAATGCTTTGAAAATAAAGGAGCTAAACCCGGAGGCAGAGATACTGGTTCTTTTCAGAGATATAAGGACGTATGGTTTCTTAGAGAAATATTATGAGAGAGCTTCAAGGGAGGGAGTAATATTTGTTCACTACACACCTGAAAACCCACCAGTTGTGAGAACAAACGGTGATGAGGTAGAAGTTGAGTTTTATGATGAAATACTCGGTGAAAAACTGATTTCAAAACCAGAACTGGTAGTTCTAAGTTCAGCTACTGTGCCGAACGAAGATAACAAGGAATTGTCGAAACTTTTAAAGGTCCCGCTAGATCAGAACGGATTCTTCTTGGAGGCACATCCAAAGCTTCGTCCAGTTGATTTTGCTACAGAGGGAATATTTCTAGCTGGCCTAGCTCACAGCCCTAGGTTAATTCCTGAAACCATATCTCTCGCTTTAGCAGCAGTTTCAAGGGCAATGACTTTGCTTTCAAGGGACAAGATAATTATGGACGCAAGTAAAGCCGAGGTTACTAGGGAGAGATGCGATGCATGTGGAATATGTGTTAGGGCCTGTCCTGTCAGTGCAATTGAGATAGTGGAGTTCAAAACGAGAACTGGAGTTGAATTGAAAGCTTCCGTAAAGAAAGCTGTGTGTCTGGGCTGCGGAATCTGCAGCGCCTCATGTCCGAAGGGAGCAATAGTTGTTAAGGGCTTCACTTTCGATCAAATCAAATCTGCATTGGACGGCTTGCTTGAGGTGAGCGCATGAAAATAGTCGTGTTTGCATGCAACTGGTGTAGTTATGCTGGGGCCGATTTGGCTGGAGTTAGCAGGCTGAAGTATCCGGAAGACGTGAAAATTATTAGAGTAATGTGTTCTGGCATGGTCAATCCAGCTTGGATTCTCAGAGCTTTCAGGCAGGGAGCCGATGGTGTGGTCATTGCTGGCTGTCATCCCGGAGACTGTCATTATATGGTAGGGAATTACTATGCCAAAAAGAGGTACATACTGCTCAAGGAACTTTTGAACTTTATAGGTTTTGAAGACGAGCGTCTGAAACTTCTCTGGGCGTCTGCCTCGGAAGGGAAAAAGTTCGCCGAAGAAATGGCTGCTTTTAAGAATGTTGTCGAAAATCTTGGTGAACAGGAAAAGCTGAGGTGGAAAGGATGAGTGAGGTTGAAAAGATTAGAGAAGCGCTGAAGAATTCCGGTGCAGACAAAATAGTTGCCTTTGTAAAGAAAGAGAACGAACCTAGGGAAGTTCTTGCGGTGTTGAGTCAGAAAGACATTGATAAGATCACTTTTTCCCCGCTTTCAGTTAACAATCCTGCCAAACTCTTGATGCAGTTGAACGGAAAGGTTGCTGTGGTAGCAAAGGGTTGTGATGCGATGGCAATAAAGCAACTAATAAAGGAGGGGAAGCTGAAGAGAGAAAATCTTTTTATTGTTGGTATTTCCTGCAAAGGAGTTGTCGATTACAGAAAGCTTTCGAAGATTGAAAAGCTCAGCGAAATAAGAGAAGTCAGGTTAGAGGGAGAAGAACTCGTTCTTAAGATGAGAAATGGAGAAAAAAGAATACCCTTTGCGGAATTAATTGAAGAAAACTGTCTTTATTGTGAACATCCCACACCAGTCATCTACGATGTGCTCGTAGGGGAACCCAGAGAAGGTAGAAAAGATTTCAGTGACTTGGAGAAATTGGAGAAAATGAGCAGAGAAGAAAGGTGGGAATATTGGATTTCACAGTTTGAAAGGTGCATAAGGTGTCACGCTTGCAGAAGTGTATGTCCTCTTTGCTACTGCGAGGAGTGCATTGTAGATCCGTCAAATCTGGCAATATCACCGATGAGCACGGCTGAGGATAAGGCAAGCTATCCAAGATTGTTGGGAAAGACAGTTAACGCGAAAGATAACGCGATTTATCATATAATTCGTGTCCTTCATCATGCTGGAAGATGTTCGGGTTGTGGGGAATGCGAGAGGGCGTGTCCTATGGAATTGCCTTTGAGGAAACTTGAGAGGAAACTAGAGAAGGTTGTAAAAGAAGTATTTGGTTACGATCTTAATGAGGACATCCCGTTTTTCTCAAAGCTTGATATATTGGGTGATTAAAATGATCTATGAGGGAGACTTTCTCAAAGATGCGATTTCAAATCTTCTAGCACAGGGCTACAAGGTTTTTGCTCCTGTGAAGTTGGGAGACTTTCATCTCTTTAGGGAAGTGAAATCTGCTGAAGAAGCAGACTTTGGTTATATACTACCAAGGAATTCTGCAAAAATAGCAGTTTTTCCTGAGAATGAGGTACTGATAAAGTATTCTTCCTGGATAGACGAGATACCCTTTGAGGAAACTAAAATTGCAATCGTTGGAATAAGGGCTTGCGATGCAAAGGCGATAAAACTGCTTGACAAGCACTTCTTGGAGGGTTTTGTCGATCCATATTACAAGAGCAGAAGGGAGAAGTTGTTGACTGTGGCAATTGCTTGTGAAGAACCGGGAATAAATTGCTTCTGCCAAAGCTTTGGAATAAATCCTAGAAAACCGGAAGCTGATGTAGTGGTTTCTAGAATTGGAGGAAAAACTTTCGTAAACGCGTACAGCGATGCTGGGAAAGGTTTTCTGTCTGGATTTAACCTAAGAAATGAGGGTGAAGAGGAAGCTAGACTAAGGCAGAACTTTGAAAGAGAAACACTCGAAATGAGGAAAATTGAGATTGATGTTGAAAAGCTTAAGAAAAGTTTTGAAAGCCCCTACTGGAAAGAAGTTGCTGTAAACTGCAAGTCATGTGGCGTTTGCACGTATCTTTGTCCGACTTGTTTCTGTTTTGACATTTATGACGAGGGAGAAAAGAAAGGGGTTAGAATAAGGGCTTGGGACAGCTGTCAATTTCCATTGCATACACTTGAAAGTTCTAGCCACAACCCAAGAGCGGAAAAATGGCAAAGGTTAAGGAACAGATTCTACGACAAGTTCTACTACACGCTTAGAAAGGGGGATTACTACTGCGTAGGTTGCGGGAGGTGCATCGATTTTTGTCCGGCTGGAATAGACATTGTTAGCGTGATTTCAGGGGTGAGATGATGCAGAATCCATATGTACCATATAAGGCACAAATAGTTGAGATAAGGGACGAAGTGAGGGGACCGAGGCCGATAAAGACGTTCAAAATGAAGCTTGTGGACGGGGAGAGATTTGATTATAAATCTGGGCAAGGTTGCTTGGTATCGATTTTTGGAAAGGGAGAAAGCTGGTTTACGATTGCAAATTCACCGACAAGACCAGATCTCGAGTTCAGCGTACTCAAAACTGGAAAGGTGACAGCTAAGTTGCATGAAATGAAAGTTGGAGACGTAGTCGGAATTCGGGGCCCGCTGGGAAGACCTTTCCCCCTAGATGAATGGAAGGGTATGAACATATTGACGATAGGCGGGGGAATAGGCCAGACACCGTTGAGAGCAATCTATCAGTATGTGATTGATAAAGAAGATGATTACGGTGACCTCACAATAATTTACGGGGCAAGAAGTTCCAAGGATCTAGTTTATAGGGAAGAGCTATTTAAGCTGATAGAAGAAGGTTATAACGTTCACTTATCTATTGACAACCCCGAACCGGGCTGGAAGTACTTTGTTGGCTTCGTTCCTGACAACGTCAAGAGAATAAAGCCAGAGGCCAAAAACACCATTGCAATAACTTGCGGTCCCCCTATAATGATCAAGATCACACTTAACGTTTTGAAAGAGCTTGGCTTCAAGGAAGACCAGATTTACACAACTTTGGAAAGAAGAATGAAATGCGGAATCGGAAAATGTGGAAAGTGCAGAATTGAAAGCTACTATGTATGCGGGGATGGACCAGTATTTAGTTATGCGGAACTCTCTTCGATGCTTGAGAAGATTTGAGGTGGTTTCATGATCGAGGGAAGAGACCCTGAACTGATTAAGGAAATCATCGAGCTCGGAGGATACGATCTCTTGAAGTGTTACCAGTGTGGTACTTGCATAGCTGATTGCCCAACCGGTCTCTCAGAAACTCCCTTGAGCGCAAAAAGGTTAATACATATAATAAAGCTCGGCTTGAGAGAGAAGCTTCTTGAAGAAGAAACTCCTTGGATGTGCGTTACTTGCGGTGGATGTGAAGAGAGGTGTCCAAGGGAAGCAGAACCCTTTGAGATCGTTCTTGCGGTTAGGAGATGGCAATGTAAGGAGGATGACACCTATGTTCCGCTTGTATTGGGGGAAATATTTTCTCGTGGCCACACTCAGAACGTTTTGAATTCGATAAGGAAAGAGCTTGGATTGCCGGAGATAAGGACAGTGGCAAACAACGAAGAAGCCTTGAGAAAGTTCAGGGAGATGATAAAGGAGACGAATGTCTATAAAAAATATAGCTATATCTTTAGGGAGGAGTGAATATGAGGTTCTGTCTTTTCTTGGGCTGTAACATGCCTGCAATTCGTCCGGATGTTGAGCTAGCAATAAGGCTCTCTCTACAATCGCTGGGAGTTGAAATTCTTGATATTGATGGTGCAGCTTGCTGTCCAGCTTACGGGACTTTTCCTTCAGTTGACGAAGAGGCAAGTTTGGCTATTTCCGCTTGGAATCTGGCAAATGCGGAGAAAAAAGGAGCTGATATAGTCGTTCAGTGTGGAAGCTGCTATTCGGTTCTCAAAATAGGAAGATACAAGCTAATCCACGGGAAGCTTGAAGAAATAAATAAAAAATATCTTTCAAAAGTCGGACTCAGATATGAGGGCAAAACGGATGTCAGACATGTTTTAGACGTTCTGCACAACGTAATAGGGATTGAAAGGATAAAAAGTTCTCTCAAGTACTCACTCAAAGGGATGAAAGTGCTTTTCCAATATCCCTGTCACGTGCTTAGACCAAGTAAAAAAGTTGGGTTCGACGATCCAGAGAATCCGGTTGTATTTAGAAATCTGCTCGAGGCTTTGGGGGCTGAAGTACCCAGGTATTCTAGAGAAATGCAATGCTGTGGGGGTGCGGGGGGATTTGCAAAGCACGATAAAAATGCAAATCTCGAATTCCTTAAAAAGAAGCTTGATGCAATGAAAGATGAAGTTGATCCGGACTGCATAGCGGTTTCCTGTATAACTTGTCTGATGCACATGGATAATGTGCAAGCCGAAATGAGAAAGCTTGGAATGATAGACTACCAAATTCCAGTGTTTGATTTCAATCAGCTGCTTGCAATTTGCCAAGGACA